>CAJHIR010000041.1 GCA_905067535.1 Candidatus Argoarchaeum ethanivorans | reverse complement strand
GAGAACTTTCCTGGCTAATGCTGCCGTTTCTTTCTTTGTTCCTTTCCTGGCCTGTATTCTCAAAAAGAACCGTTTCAACTTTGAATTTCTGGTTCTTGATATGGCATGTGCAACCTGAACGAGCATACGTCTCATATGTTTGGATCCCTGTTTCGTAATTCTGCCAGTCACCAGCTTATTGACAGATTGAGATACACCTGGTGTCAGTCCACACTATGTAATAAGTTTCTCACCATTTGCAAAATCCCGGTATATACGAAGCTTCGATGTAGCCAAAATTTGGACGAACGAGGTTGGGCAATCTATGCCTTTAGCGATCCAAAGGGCAAGCAATACGTAGCGTTCTTAGGCATCCTTCTTGACTATAAATATTATACCCTGCATGGTACCCTGCACAATGAATGAACGTCAACGGTAGGTGTAAATACGACATGGCAAAGAAACAAGCCTCCGCTTGTCTGCGTTTATAATCACAACGGGAGTCGCTGCTACTCTGCTATATATTCGTCACCGTCATCGGTTGAAGGAGTGTGCTCTTCAAGCATCAGGTTTCCATAGACAACACGCTCTATTACCTGTGCTACATATTTTCGCTGTTGATATTTCTGGATGTCTTCACTCATGTGAAGCTCGGCATCAATCTGTACTCGAAGCAGTGCGAGTCGGTAGGTGTCTTCATCTGATATTTCCTTATGGTATATCTGCTCTATCAGATACGGCAGATGAAAAGGGTGTTCTACAGCTTCTGCTAATATCTGGTATTCTGCCTGTATTGTTTCATGTTCTATATTGTGTTTTCCAAGCAGTAACTGGAGGGTATTTTTATGGTAATTTTTTCCGTTTAAGTTGATGTGATGTGGCATTTATTGTACTCCTTTTTGATTAAGTATTTCTTTACAGATGTAGTAATCTTCAATGGTATTAACATTTAATATCATGTTTGTTTCATCTAACAGGTAGTTGTAGTCTTCCTGTTCACTATCAATTTTATCTACATTTAAAATATTAATACCAACTGGCACGATCAGCCCCCCATCTTTGTGAAATACCGTATCCGGGCGCTGTCCGAATTTTTTGCATATATCAATAGGCAGGTGCACTGATAATGCGTCTGTTCCTTTTTCTTTATAGATGTGAATTATTCGTTCAATCAATGCTGGTGTGATAAGAGGCAAGTCCGACATGATTACAAGCAATGCTCCCTTAACTCCACTTTTTTTAACTGCATTGACCATATCCGGTACATAACCTTCGCCTGGTGTTTTTATCACCGGTATTTTAGGGTAGTGTTTCGCGAGCCACTTTGCTGTCCCCGGGGTATTTGGAGATGTGATAATAAAAACCTGGTTTATGAGACTTGTTTTTTTGAGCACATCAATTGAATAAGTGATCAGGGGCTTGTCAAGCAACCTCAACAATGGTTTTTCACCTTTATTTAAACGGGTGCCCCTGCCTCCAGCCATTATAAAAGCGTCCATGACGTCACCCCACCTAATGTAAATAATGCTGCGATGCGTGCCACTTCATTCGTAGCTCCAATTACATCACCATTGACACCACCAAAGTGTTTGTTTGCAACATATCTAACTGTAATGGCTGCAATGCTGGAGATTATTATAGCGACTATACCATATATAGGATACAGCGTGGTACAGATTGCAAGTGTGATTGCAAGGCTTATCAGGTATTTAATAGAAGTGGTGCCATCAATATTCATTGAACCAAGCCCTTCATGTATTTTTTTCGCTTTGAAAGACGTGGTCAGCATGCCGTGTTTCGCACATACTTCCCCTACAATCATGGCAGGCAGGATATGATTTGTTTGGGAGACAGTAAAAATAGCCGCGTAAGTTCCAATCAGTGCAAGTGTCACAAAAAAAACACCCCCCGCTCCGGTTGCGACATCCTTCATCACTTCAATCTTTCGCTTGGAATCACCATGCACCACTATTCCATCACCAACATCGGCAAGTCCATCGAGATGATTGATACCTGTCAGGTAATACAATACTGCAAGCGTGATAAATGCGGTGACAGCGGGTTTAAAATATAACGATGTCGCATATCCAATGCCACCGGCAATAACACCTATTACTGCCCCTCCTACAGTGAAAAGATGGATGTGTCGCATAAGAGCGTCAATTCCATTCATGGAGTTACCAACACGTATTGTTGAGAGAAATCCAAAACAGGATCGAAGAGCCAGAAAGAAATCCTTCATACCGTAATTCCGCGAGTATACATGTTCGATGATGCTCCGCCAATCAAACCTGCAATCGCATCATCCATAAAAGGACCAAGAGTTCCAATAATTCCTGGTTTCCTCTTATCAAAACGAACATACTCAAAACTGCCTTTGTGTCCCGCAATATACATAGCAATAGTCATCCCGAGAACTTCATCAACAATCAGGTATGTAAGATCTTGCTCGTAGGACAGGGAAGGCATGTCAGGAAGCTCTCCCTTAATCCCTGCATCCTCCAACAGCAGGGCAGCATATAATAATAGGCAGAGATTCGGATCGGAAAAAGCAAGAGCAATTTCCTCTTTAAATATTTTTTCTGCTTTTTCTTGTGTCTTGATTCCGGGATGCGGTACATACAATTCCATTGCTGTAGATACGAGTACTTCTTCACTCAAGCCACGACTTGCGAGGATATCTCTAATCTTGTTAGCTGCCTTCTGAATTACTCTACTTGGCTCATCTCTTTTTTGGTCCAATGGGTTGTCAGATAATTTCATTACTTTTTTCAGTTTGAAGTTACATTGATGCATCCACGGTTTCAAGCCTGAACATTACTCCAAGCTCAGCAAGTGTCATCTGCACACGATCCCCGAATCTGAGAATTTCAGTCACATCTACACTGCTGTCCCATTCATACACGTAGTCGTAAGCACCCTGTATAGGCTTAAAGCCCATTGACATCAACCGCCGCGTAATTTCAGATGGCCTACCGCCTTCGCTGCTGAACCACACCATAAGATAACTTTTCATAACTAAATCACCGATAAATCGTTTAAACGCAATTTTACTACCCACTTGGCACTGCTATTATATATTAGTGATGGCTCACAACCCAAACTTTCGTAGTATCTCAGTGGTAATTGCTGGTGATTATCTTTCATCGCTTCTGTTCTCTCGAACTACCAAGTTTGAAGAGCTCTGTTACTATCTCAAGAAGGTGTTCATCGTCATGCTCTGCTGCACGCCGCAGGACTTTTGTTGGCTCTGCAAGTATCTGGTTTGAAAAAGAATGTGTCATGTTGTAGAGGACTTTCTCCTCAATTTCTCCCATAGTGTGATAAGCACTTAATTTGTTGACAGCAGCTCTGCATTCATCTCTTCTTATTTCCTCTACCTTGCTGTATAGTGCAGAAATCAGTTTATCAGCTTTTTGACGCTTGTACTGCGCTTTTAGCAGTCTTAGTTCTTCTTCAATAATCTTTTCAGCTTTTTTTGCCTCTTCTTTTCGTCGCTCTAAATTTCGCTTGCTTGTGCTTTTCAAATCATCAATATTGTACAGCACCACATTTTCAATGCTTGCAACCTCTGGATCAATATTTCTTGGATTTCCAATGTCAATCAGCACGATCTTCCTGTCACGCCTGCTCATTACTTTTAGCATCATCTCCTTTGTCAGCACGTTGTGTGGTGCAGAAGTGGCAGAGATAATTGCATCGCAGTGATCTGTATAGTCAACAAGATTATCATAGGGCACAGCAACGCCGCCAAGTTCTTCTGCTAATTTTTTTGCTCTCTCAAAGGTTCTGTTTGCAACATACTCCACATTCAGATGTTTTCCTGCAAGTGATTTTGCTACGAGAGTGCCCATTTCACCTGCCCCGATGACCATAATATTTTTACCAGTGAGATCTCCAAACACATCTTCTGCAAGCTCAACAGCAGCAGAACCAATAGATACAGAGCCTTTATTGATGTTTGTCTCCTTCCGGACTCGTTTGCCTACCTGTATAGCCTTACTGAAAGCAGTATCAAGCATCCGCCCGGTAGCACCCGTTTTTTTGGCAAAGCTGTACAGTTCTTTGACCTGTCCAAGTATCTGGTCTTCTCCTATGATCATGGATTCAAGACCAGATGATACCCGTAAAAGATGCAATAGCGATTCATCGTGATCAAGAAAATCCACAATCCGGGAAGATACGTTCATCTGCTTTGCAAAATTAAGAAGCACCTTGCTGCTTTTTAGAGACACGACATAAATTTCAACACGGTTACATGTCTTGACTACCGCACACTCTTCCACCAGTTGGTGAGCCATTAAATGCTCGAGCAGGTCATCAAGACCGCCATGCCATGCGCTCTCCATGTCCTTGATGCAAACTTTTTTGTGAGAGATAATCATACTTGAAACTTCAGTCATAATCTCAGAGCTTCGATGGATTGATTTTCATCCTAAACACTCAACTATTATTCGTGTTAACTAACAGTACAGGAAAGTTTGTACTTTCCTGTACATTTAAAAACGTATCTATTTTTTATGACAACATCTTCAATATATATTATTCCATAAGTATAATTTGGAATTTTTATAGCATAAACCACAGAGGGATATCTTGGTGATAAAAGTGCATACCTGTGAAGGGAAAGTTATAAAAAAACAGATACGGTTTAGTGCACAGACAACGAAAAGGAAAAGAAAGCATGAATATCACAATCCTTCGAATCGGGCACAGGCAATGGCGCGATGCACGGGTAACCACACACGTAGGACTTACAGCAAGAGCTCTTGGAGCAGATAGCATGCTTCTTGCCGGAAGCGATAAACATGTGAAAGAGAGCATCGAAAAGGTAACAGAATGTTGGGGCGGAAACTTCACTGTACATAACAATATTGATTGGAAAAAAAGAGTAGTACAGTGGAAGAAGGACGGTGGAAAAATTATACACCTGACCATGTACGGCATTAGCATACAAGAAGCACTGCCCCGGATACACACAGATGATAAACTGTTGATAATAGTTGGTGCGGAAAAGGTGCCATCAGAACTATACCAGATTGCAGACTTGAATGTTGCAGTTGGCAACCAGCCACATTCGGAAATAGCAGCCCTTGCAATATTTCTTGACAGACTTAATATAAAACAGGGAATAGATTCATTCACACGCAACTATCCAGGTGGTAAATGCAAGATAATACCACAGGCGCATGGGAAAAAGGTAATAAAAGATTAGATTACAGTAATCGAGAAAGGAAACACATACAAATGCTTACAGTAAGTGTCATACAGCGCGGAAAATATGGAGGGCGGTTAATCAAAACTCTTGGCACCATAACCCCATTTACAATCAAAACCGCAGAGGTGCCAGAAATACTTCCCGATTTTATCGAAGATGCCGGGCAGATAGTAGACGAACTTGAAAAACGTGACATCTTTAACTGCGACCTATTAATTACTTATTCTCTTCACCCGGATATAACCTCAGCAATCGTTGACCTTGCTGCCGGGAGTGGGGTAAAAGCTATTATTATACCAGCGGCAGCTTTTAGATGTGATGTGACGCATGATCGTAGAATTGCAAAAAAATACAACGTTGATCTTCGAATTGAAGATGTGTGCTGCGGTATTGAGCCTGGTGAAAGTGATGTAATAAACGAGTTTACAGCATACATTGGAAAGCCAGAGCTTGACATTACAACAGAGAGTGGATTGATTAAAAACGTTAAAGTGCTCCGTTGTGCACCCTGTGGAAGCACACTTTACGGGGCAGGGGAAATTATAGGGCTAAAAGAGAAGGAAGCACCATCTGCAATAGGCTTAGCCATACAGCATTATCCCTGCAGGGCAGTGCGAGGCACAAAGGATGGCATACACACATCAGCAAGAATTCATAAAGAAGCAGTGGAAAAGGCACTCGATTGCTAGCGCAATCAAGAATTATTTCTGCACAACGAAGTTGTGCAGAACACATACGATAGAACAAGACATACGATATCTTTAAATCATACTTAATCAATTGGTCTACATCAATAATTCATTTTACTATTTTATATATCCTGTTGTCTGTGATAATTATGGAAGATAATACGAAAGAAGACATTTCCGAAGAAATGGAATTTACATCCACGAGTGATATCGAGGTTCCGGAGAAACTCATAGACCATGTAATTGGTCAGGAACATGCGGTTGAAGTTGTTAAAAAGGCTGCAACCCAGAGGCGGCATGTGATGATGCTTGGAACACCTGGCACTGGTAAATCGATGCTTGCAAAGGCACTGGCAGAACTTTTGCCAAAGGAAGAACTACAGGATGTATTAGTTTACCACAACACTGAGGATTCTAATAATCCAAAGACAAGGGTAGTTCCTGGGGGCAAAGGCAAGGAAATCGTAGAGGCTCATCGGGTTGAAGCACGAAAACGTGGTCAGGCTCGAAACATGTTCGTAATGCTTTTAGTATTTGGAATCATAGGTTATTCCTTTTATACTGGAATGCTGCTCTGGGGCATTATTGCAGCAGTGCTCATAGCTATGATGATGCGCCAGTTCATGCCCAAGGAAGAGGCAATGATACCAAAGCTCCTTGTATCCAATGCAGATAAAGAGATTGCACCATATATCGATGCAACCGGGACACATGCAGGTGCACTGCTTGGTGACGTACGCCACGATCCTTTCCAGTCAGGGGGACTTGAAACTCCGAGCCACGACAGGGTAGAAGCTGGTGCAATACACAAAGCACACCGTGGAGTGCTGTTCATTGATGAGATTAATACCCTGCGGATCGAGTCCCAGCAAAACCTTCTTACTGCTCTTCAGGAGAAGGAGTTTGCAATCACAGGGCAATCAGAGAGAAGTTCAGGTGCCATGGTCAAAACAGACCCGGTACCATGTGATTTTATTATGGTATCAGCAGGCAATCTGGACGCGCTGCGAGGCATGCACCCGGCTCTTCGCTCACGAATCAAAGGATACGGCTATGAAGTGTATATGAACGATATCATGCCGGATACTGCTGAAAATCGAAAAAGACTCGTGCGATTCGTGGCACAGGAAGTCGTGCAAGATGGCAAGATACCACATTTCTCAGGCGACGCTGTGGAAGAGATTATACGTGAAGCAAGTCGCAGAGCAGGTAGAAAAGGACACCTCACATTAAAACTTCGTGATCTTGGTGGACTTATTCGTGTAGCAGGAGATATAGCTCGCAGTGAAGATGCAGAACTTACAACCGCTGAACACGTGTTAAAAGCAAAACACATTGCGCGCTCAGTAGAGCAGCAGTTAGCCCACAAATACCTTGAGCGAAGAAAGGACTATCAGATGTTTGAAAGCTCTGGCGTGTCTATTGGAAGGGTTAATGGGCTTGCAGTGATGGGGGAGGATTCAGGCATAGTGCTTCCAATCATGGCAGAAGTTACTCCTACAATGTCCAAATCGGAAGGTCACCTGATTGCAACCGGGAGACTCAAAGTAATCGCACGGGAAGCTGTTCAAAACGTTTCAGCATTCATAAAAAAAATAACAGGACGTGACATCACAAATATGGACATACACGTGCAGTTCGTTGGAACCTATGAAGGAGTCGAAGGTGATTCAGCAAGCATATCCATAGCTACTGCCATCATTTCAGCAGTAGAGGGAATACCGGTAGACCAAAGCATAGCAATGACTGGCTCGCTATCAGTGCGTGGAGACGTGTTACCAGTTGGTGGCGTCACATACAAGATAGAGGCAGCGGCAGAAGCAGGACTTAAAAAAGTCATCATCCCAAGAATGAATCTTGGAGATGTTCTGATCGAAAGAGAATACAGGAATAAAATCAAGATCATCCCGGTCTCAACCATTGATGAAGTACTTGAGAATAGTCTTGTAGGTACAAAAAAGCGAGGCTTCATTGATACATTAAAAAAACTTGCTGCAAAGACAATCAGTGTGGAGATACCAGGTACACCCACACCACAAAAGGTGTAAAAGATGAAACCGGATTTCTATGACATTAGAACTGTTGAGGTAACGGCATCTTCAATCATCCTTGATAACCAGGAGATTAAAGAGACGGCAAACAACTTTATTACAGGCGCAAGCATCCGTGCATTAATAAACGGAAGCTGGGGGATTGCAACTACGGAAAACCCCAAGCACACAGGCAAGGCATTATCAACCGCAACTGAGATTGCTCTATCAACCAACCAGAAAACACCAAGAGAAAAGGTTGAAATGGTGATGGTCAACCAACCGGAAATAAAAAACCTTCCTGTAGTCAAGGAAGATTTCAAAGACATTGATTTTGAAGAAAAACTCGAGTTGGTAAAAGAGATAGCAAAAGCAGCACAGAAACCAGGTATTACAAGCGTAAGTACCTCATATATGGAATCAGAAGTCACTGTAGGGTACATAAATTCAGAAGGGATTAAAGCAAGCTACACGCTGCCGCGAATCGGGTTTACCATTGCAGCCGTTGCAAAGCAGAATGGCAATTACCAGATAGCACGAGATAATCGCTTTGCGATATCTGGTTTTGAACTATTTGCCAAACACGATGCCTGCGAGATTGCATCAAAGACCGCAGATATTGCAATCGATCTTATTCATGCAAAAAGTGTAAAAGGCGGAGTTATGCCAGTAATACTTGATACTGAACTTGCAGGCGTGTTCATCCATGAAGCAGTGGGACACGCAGCAGAAGCTGACCACGTGCTTGAAGGAAACTCGGTACTTGAAAACAGGCTTCATACACAGATCGCATCGCCGCTTGTTACAGTATGTGATGACTCATCCATGCATGAATATGGCTACTATCCGTTTGATGACGAAGGCTCACAGTCAGGCAAAACTGTTTTGATAGAAAACGGCGTGCTCAAAAACTATCTTCACAACAGGGAGAGTGCTTCAAAATTTGGAGGAACGCCGCACAATGCCAGGGCACAGGGGTATTCAATGCCAGTCATTCGCATGAGTAATACGTACGTCGAAAACGGCAGTACCACCTTTGAAGAAATGAAAGATGAGATAAAAAATGGCATATATCTCATCGGCTCACGCGGGGGACAGGTAAATCCCGGGGATGGCATCTTTCAGTTCAGTGCCGAGCGGGGATATATGATTGAAAATGGTGAACTGACAACACTTCTAAAAGATGTGTCTCTTTCAGGAAGCATCCTTGAGATACTCAAAAATGTTGCTGCCGTTGGATGCGATCTCAAGATGCGGTCAGGGCAGTGCGGCAAAGCAGGACAGCTTGTTCCAGTATCAGACGGCTCACCACACGTACTTGTAACAAACACCCTCGTTGGA
>CAJHIR010000040.1 GCA_905067535.1 Candidatus Argoarchaeum ethanivorans | reverse complement strand
TGTTTCCGCACACGTGGTGTGCGGTTCTGCACAACGAAGTTGTACAGTTCACAACAAACCAAGTAACTTATGCATCTGTGGAATCACACGTACACAATCAAGATACTCACCTGCTGTATCCATCAACTCAATAAGATGAGGAGTATCAAGAGCATGCGAACTTACTGGTTGCAGCACCACAGGAATGCATGGATCAATATCTGCTACTGCTTTAACAGCCGGCAGTAAGCTACCAGTCGTGGTCTCTGGTAGAATGATTATTTTAATAAACACCTCACAATTGTTATAAAATTCTTGTACAGTCTTGAGCGTACGATCAAACAGCGTTGCATAATCATCAGATGCATGGTGCTCTTCAAGTTTAATATCGCATGCTGCAATATCAATTACATCTGCAATATTTTCTGCGGCAAAGGGAAGCGTGGAGTTTGTTTCAAGATACAGTGGATAATTCGTGCCTTCTGCAAGCTGTTTTATAAATACGCTTTGAAGAAGGGGTTCGCCACCAGTCAGACTTACGTGTCTCGTTGAAGCAGACCAGAGGCGTTCAATCGAGTTTATAACATCCTCTACTGAAAGAGGGTTTTTAAGAGTGCTAAAATCTCTACACAAGGGCGTATTCTCAACTCTACAGTCTGCAACATCCATCATCCGTGCCGGAAGAGTGTCGCAGTAGCTACAGTTGAGATTGCAGCCACAGAATCGTACAAATACCTGGTGCACTCCAGCGTATATCCCTTCCCCTTGTATGGAGCTAAAAATCTCCTGCACAGACGCATAACACTGCAACATTTCTATTTGCTAAATCTAATCACCAAGAGTTATATATCTTAGCCATCATGCAGGTTAATAATGAAAGATAATATAATTTCAAATATTAATCTTGCCAGTGAAGGAAAACAGAGAATCGAGTGGGCACGTCTCCACATGCCAGTTTTGGAAAGTATCAGAAAGCAGTATGAAAAAGACAAACCTCTTCTGGGAGTAAATGTTACAGCATGTCTGCATGTGACGGTCGAAACCGCTAATCTGGTATACACACTTAAAGCAGGTGGTGCAAATGTGGCGCTTACTGCTTCAAATCCTCTGAGCACACAGGACGATGTGGCAGCAGCACTTGCTTCGGATGGCATTAATGTGTATGCAATATATGGAGAGGATGAAAAACAATACTACGAATGCATCGAAGAAGCACTGAAGATTGAGCCACACATAACTCTTGATGATGGTGCAGATACTATTGCAGTGGTGCATGAAAAACATCCCGAACTAACAGAGCACATCAAAGCCGGGTGCGAGGAGACTACTACTGGCGTCATCCGTCTTCGTGCAATGGCAAAGGATGGAGCACTGCGATATCCTGTGATTGCAGTCAATGATGCTGAAACCAAGATGATGTTTGATAACAGGTACGGCACCGGTCAAAGCGCGCTTCACGGAATCATGAATGCTACCAATGTGCTTTTTGCAGGCAAAACGGTTGTTGTTTCTGGTTATGGCTGGTGTGGTCGAGGAATTGCCATGCGAGCTCGTGGTCTTGGAGCAAATGTGGTTGTTGTGGAGGTTGAAGCGAGAAAGGCTCTTGAAGCAGTAATGGATGGCTACCGTGTGATGCCAATGCTTAAGGCTTCAGCAGTCGGGGACATATTTATCACAGCAACAGGCGACATCGCGGTTATTAACAGGGAGCACTTTGAGGTAATGAAAAATAATGCTATTGTTGCAAACTCAGGGCACTTCAACGTTGAAATTAACATACCTGCACTCGTTGAGATGGCAGTGTCGATTAAAGAAATGAAAAAGGATGTAGTTGAATACGTGCTTTCCGATGGAAGAAAAATCTACATACTTGCAGAAGGGAGACTGGTGAATTTAGCATCTGCTTATGGACATCCACCAGAGGTCATGGATATGAGCTTTGCCAACCAGGCACTGACTGCTAAATATATCAACGAGAATAGTGAGAAACTTGAAAACAAGGTGTATACTGTTCCACCCGAGATTGACAATACTGTTGCAAAGCTTAAACTCGATGCAATGGGTATAAAAACAGAATCGTTAACTAGTGAACAGAAAAACTATCTCAGTTCCTGGACAATGGGAACATAATTCAACGTTTCCCAGGTAATTTAAGTCATGGCAAAGAGTGAACCAGGTCTTGTTGTACCTGTAATAATTATGGGACTTCTGATGTTAGTTGTTGAGCTTGTAGCTTTGTTTTTAGGAGCCCCACTCGATGCAGCAGGTATTCATGCTTTTGAGGACCCTGATTCACCTGCAAACTCTTTATACTATATTGGATTCATCCTGCTGTTTACACTGTTCATCCTTCTTATTATCAAATGGGACAAGAAATGGATGATCCAGTTAATCATTTTTGGTGCAATTATATCCACTATTTACTATGTATTGTGCCCTTTATTTGTCAAATTATTCCCTCTCAATACTTCAATTGTTCTCTCGGTATCCATTGCTGTTATTCTTGCATTGGTTTTGTACGTGTTTCCGGAATGGTACATCATTGACTTCGTAGGACTTATTATAGGGGCAGGAGCAGCCGCTATCTTTGGCATATCACTTTCCATCATCCCTGTATTGGTACTGCTTATACTCCTTTCTGTGTATGATGCTATTGCAGTATACCAAACAAAACACATGGTAGCTCTTGCAGAAGGGGTAATGGATTTACGCCTGCCTATACTGTTTATTGTACCAAAACATCGTGGTTATTCATTCCGGGAGGAGACATTCGATAAAGAAGAGAGAGACGCTTTTTTTATGGGGCTTGGGGATGCTGTCATTCCATCAGTACTTGTAGTATCTGCTTATTTTTTTACAGGCTCATTAACAGTAGCAGTGTTTGCTATAATTGGCTCATTAATTGGATTTGCGGTTCTTATGAGATTTGTATTGAAAGGAAACCCACAGGCAGGACTGCCTTTTCTAAACACAGGCGTTATAATAGGCTATGTAATAGGAGCACTTGTTGTAGGTATACCTGTTATATAAAAAACGTCAAGTCAAGCGTTCTACGCTGTCTTGTATCCTGAAACAACATTTTTGCGTAAAAGCATCAAAGTTACAAAAACGACAACAGATGCATTAATGTCAATGGTATCCTTTAATGGTGGGTGAACACTTGAAGCCGTCAAATTAGAAACACAAAATTCACGGGGTAATTTGACAGCCTCAACTTTACAACCCCTTATTTACGAAAGTCATATATACAATTAAATAGTACACAAATGTGAGTGAGCGGGAAAACTTTTTTTAATATTCTAACCCCCACTCCCAATATCCGCTCACTCACCCACCTCTTTTGTAACATTTCTTCAAGGAGTGAGAATGCTTACGAGAAATGTACAGGTATCCCGTCTAAAAATTAAATTGTTGAGACAGTAGTTTGACTATGCACTGGAGATATTTTATACCTGTGTGTTTTGTGCATGTTTGCGATACTTTTTTATCTTTTTATAGATATCTATCTTATCTGTTCGTGATGATTGTGTTTTTCCGCATTATCCATACACCGAAGGTTATGTTATGATTCCAGGAATAATTATTGCAGGCACCAGTAGTGGTAGTGGTAAGACAACGATAGCCACAGGCATCATGGCAGCATTATCACAGGACCACACTGTGCAGGCATTTAAAGTCGGACCGGATTTTATTGATCCAACACACCACACAGCTATAACGAACCGGGCTTCACGCAATCTTGACACGTATATGATGGGAGAACATGGTGTAATCGTTTCGTTTAACCGTGCTGCATCAGACGCTGATATTGCTGTTGTGGAAGGTGTCATGGGATTATTCGATGGTCTTGAAGGAGAACTTGCAAGCACAGCACATGTTGCCAAAACACTGCACCTACCAGTAATCCTTGTGGTTGATGCAAAAGGGATGGGGCAGAGTGCTGCTGCTGTGATAAACGGGTATGCAAGCTTTGACCCACAACTTACTCTTAGCGGAATAATCCTCAATAGAGTCGGAAGCCCCCGACACACAGAAATAATCATAGAAGCACTGCGAAAAGCACACATCAAAATCCCGGTTATTGGGGCAGTTCCAAAGAATCCTCAAATCCACACACCTTCACGGCATCTTGGTTTGCACATGGCATACGAAACAACAGCTTCTTCGGAAGCGCAGCAGCTTGCAAGAATCATAAGAGAGCATGTAGATCTGAAACAGCTTCTGGAAATTGCAAAAACAGCAGACACGCAGGAGGTAGCAGTAGAAAAAGAAGATGCGGCTTCACAGGTTCGTGATGTGACTATCGGCATCGCTTTTGATGAGAGCTTCTGCTTTTATTACCATGATACTTTTGATCACCTGCGAAGGTATGCACAGCTTGAATTCTTCAGTCCAATGAAAGAAGAGCTTCCGGATGTGGATGGACTATACCTTGGAGGCGGGTACCCAGAACTGTATGCAGAAGCGCTTGCAGGATCTGGCGTGCGAGAGCAGATAAAAAAAGCTGCTTGTGATGGGATGCCGATCTATGGCGAATGTGGTGCACTGTTATACCTTGGCAAAACACTGGAAATTGAGCACAACACCTATTCGATGTGTGGTGTATTCGATGTTATGAGTAAGATGACGGGACGCTTGCAGGCTCTTGGCTATACAAATGCACACACCATAAACGATAATATTCTAACAAAAAAAGGTGCGACATTGCTTGGACATGAGTTTCATTACTCTACAACAAGCTGTGAGCACGACCAACGATTTGCTTATGAAATGAAGCGTGGAAAAGGTGTGAGTAATGGGTTTGACGGGCTGATCTATGAACGCACACTTGCAAGTTATACCCACATACATCCTTCAAACACACCATTTGACGGATTCATAGAACAATGCAAAAAATACAAGAGGGAATGACATGCTGACATTTATAGGACTTGGACTGTCCGATGAAAAAGACGTAAGCTTGAGGGGACTTGAAGCAATACGAAGTGCTGATAAGGTGTACCTTGAATGCTACACTTCACTCTTTACTGGTACAAACATCAAGCAGCTTGAGAAGCTCTATGGCAAAAAAGTTCACCTTTTGGAGCGGGAAGACGTTGAAACAAACAACTGGTGGCTAAAAGATGCAATCGATCAGAGCATCGTGTTTCTAACAGGCGGCGATGCAATGGTTTCAACTACCCACATCGATCTCCGGTTAAGAGCAAAAAAACTTGGAATTGGTACACAGATCATTCATGGGGCATCCATAATTTCAGCAGTCTGCGGGCTCTCTGGTCTTCAAAACTACCGATTTGGAAAATCAGCAACAATACCACATCCTTATACTCGAAAAGAAAAAATCATCAGATCTCATACACCTTACGATACGATCAAAATCAACCAGAAAAACAATCTGCACACACTAATATTTCTTGACATAGATAAAAATATTGGATGCATGAGCATAAGAGAGGGAATTGAATTGCTGTTGCAGGTAGAAGAAGAAATAGGCGGTGAAGCAATCTCGAACTGTATTGGTGTGGGAATCGCAAGAGCAGGCTCTTTCGCACCAGTAGTTAAAGCAGACTATCTTGAAAACCTGAAACACACAGATTTTGGAGATCCTCTGCACATATTGTGCATAACGGCAAATCTTCATTTTATAGAAGCAGAAGCCCTTGTAGCCTTTGCAGATGCCCCGGGAAATATTCTTAATCACCACAAGGATTCACTTTGCCAGGATTCGGTATCGGAAAATCATGCACATTGACCTTTTCCGGATTTCCTTTTGGTCCAAGTTCACGATTGCCATTTTTGAAATTTCTACTGTACCATGACTCGCGATAAACACACTCTCAAATTTACAAAGCAAGTTCATTCAAACCAGTACGGCACGCGGCTCGCAACGCCTGAAATCGTTGCAGAGTACATAGCCAGCCGATTGAGAACACACACAATTGCAGATCTTGGTTGTGGTATTGGCATACAGGCAATCTTCTTTGCAAAGCAGTGCACAAAAGTATATGCTGTTGAGATTGATAGCGAGCGATTTAACTATGCAAGGGAAAATGCTCGTTTATATGGCGTATCAAATATTGAATTTATACTTGCTGATGCACTGTCCGATAATGTTATCAAACGGCTTTCTGATGTCGATATCATTTTCTCTGACCCGGCTCGCCTGCTGCAAGAAAAAGAGCGTAGACTTGAAGGCTCTCGCCCGCCAGTCCTTGAAGTAATCAGGAAATATCGGCACATCACAGACAAAATGGCATTTCACCTGCCACCAAAAATCAATCCTGAAAAAATATTCTTTGACTGCGAGCGCGAGTACTTGTCCTTAAATAGCCAGCTTAATCGATTTACTGTGTATCTTGGAAGTCTTAAAAAGTGTGATCGTTCAGCAGTTGTACTGCCAGAAGGGGCAAGACTTGAATCAAAACCTGTGCAACCAATCGACAAAACCCCAACCCTTCGAGATTTTATCTTTGAGCCACAGCCATCAGTAGTGCATGCAGGGCTTCTTGGAGAACTTAACGAGTACCTGCCTGCAGACGCAGCAGTCTATTACTCTGGTAAAACACGTACACTGATCACATCTGATAGCCTCCCGCATCCATCGTTTTCGTTTTTAAAAGACTGTTATCGTATAATCTACATAACAGATTTTAAACCTGACAAAATAAAAAAGGCACTGGTTAAAAGCAATGCTAAAAAAGTGGTCCTTCGATTCCAGATTGAACCTTTAAAATACTGGAACATGCGAAACATGTTTGAAGAAGAACTATCAGGAGATAAAACAGTACATTTATTTAGATGCAACAATACTGCAGTGGTCTGTGAAAAAGTGCAAAAGGAAGAGATATGAGAGCAGTTATACCATTTAAAAAACAAAACTGCAAAACACGGCTTTCATCAGTATTGAGCTTACGAGAGCGAGAGCAGCTTGCATATACCATGTTAACTGACGTTGTCGCTACACTTAACAGGTGTAACGTAGAAGTTGACATTATTTCAACAGGAATAAAGCAGCTTGACGTTGATGCAAACGTTATCTATTCTGATATCGGCTTGAATGATGTATTAAACGAATATCTCTCTGGAATGGCATCTTACCATAAGCCTCCTCCGGGTATACTTATTGTCATGTCTGATGTGCCGTTGTTAACAGCAGAGCATATCACACACATTAACAATCGAGACGAAGATATCGTTATTGCACCGGGAAGTGGTGGAGGCACAAATGTGTTGTATATCAAAAACCCTGCCTCGTTCCACGTGGATTATTATGGAACAAGTTTCCTTGATCACATCAGGATAGCAAGGAAACACAACTTAACTGGGCATGTATACGACTCATTTTATCTTAGCTGTGATATGGATGAACCTTCTGATTTGATTGAACTGCTGATACATGGAACTGGCAGTGCTTCACAACTTCTTAAACAGTGGGGATTTTATGTGCTAAAAGATGGCGTGGTTGGGCTATATCGTAAGTAGTGCCTCAACAATGTAAACTTGATAGAGTCAGAATAATTCAACCACAGGGAGCACAGAGAGGTTTTAATCGATCCTGCGTTAGTCCATCCTTAAGTAGAATCACATTGAAATTAATCACGAACTACAGGAAGCCCAACCCGTGACAAGACGGCGCAGCCGTTCATAATGGGTGATGGGTAGGAGGAAAATAGGTTTAAATACATGAGAAAACGATGGAGTAATAAGTGAAAAAAGAGAGGAGACAAAATGGGTGCTGACAAGATAAAAGGAAAATTGGAAGAGAAAAAAGTTTACATAAAGAGGGTTTTTCATATTAGAGAAGTGGGGATATTTGGTTCATTTATTAGAGGAGAACAGACCGCAAGCAGTGATATAGACGTTCTTGTTGAATTTGAGAAAGGACACAAGGACTTTTTTAATTATATGAGATTAAAATATTACCTTGAAGAGCTTCTTGAGAGAAAAGTTGACCTTGTGATAAAAAATGCAGTTAAATCAAGGCTGAGAGAACGGATTTTTAGTGAGGTTGAATATGTCTAAACATAGAAGGGATTACATACTTTTTATAGAAGACATCTTAACTTGCATTGAAAAGATAGAAAGATATACAAGTAACGGCTCTTTTGAGGAATTTTGCGAAAATGACATGGCTGTTGATGCTGTTATAAGAAACTTTGAAATAATTGGTGAAGCTGTAAAAAAGATTCCGGAAAAGATAAGGCTGAAATATGCCGATGTAGAATGGAAAGAAGCTGCAGGCTTTAGAGACATCTTAATCCATGATTATTTTGGGATTGACTTAGAAGCTGTATGGGACACTGTGAGAAATAATATTCCATCATTCGAGAAACAGGTTGTAAAAGTTTTGAAATCTGAAAAAACATTAGAAGAGGAGTGATGAACGGTTCATTCCAGATTACAGATTACTACCTGCAGGGCGTGAATGAGGACTCTGTTTGATAGTTTTGGTTATTTAAGATGTTAGCTACTGAATACAACTCCCAGATGCTTTTATTATGGAGTGGTTGACTTATATAAGATAAGAAAGAACATATTGGTAAGAAGTGGTAAAAATGAAAAGCAAAATCGTAATAAGAATTACATTAGCAATATTACTGGTCGCTATTGTTGCATTTTCTGGATGTATTGAAGAACAATCATTACCAAAAGAAACACATATAATAGCTCCAGAATTACCAGAACAACCTATTATGACATCCGTTCAACCTACGATACCAATTACACAAAATATAAATGGCAATTATAAGGTTCAAGATGTCTCTGGCGATACAATAAATATAAACGGCAATTATAATAAGATTAGAATACTTAATGCAGATGCCTCATTGATCCGAGTTAACGGGAACTATAATACCGTTTATTACCCTAAAGAAGCCAGACCCGTGATAAAAGAAAATGGTAATGGGAATGAGATTAAAACTTACTGAGGCTTTGCTATCATCTGTAGTGCATAAATCATGGGGTAAAAATGGAAAAAGACCATGTCTTTCATAGGAATTGTTATGAAATTTTGAGAATGGGGCTCGATATAGAATCCAAATTAGATTTTTTTATATCCAATTATTTTTGTTCTCCTCAAAGTTATAAAACATTTGTTTTTGAGGATTTAATTTTAGTGGAATTCATGGGATTTGGACGTAAAATTGAGCTTTTTAAAAAAATCTGTAAAAAGGAAAATATTGATAAAGAACGGATTAATAAGATAGTTGAAGCTGTTAGGTTTGTAAACAATATCAGAAATAGAGTTGCACACGATGAGCTGATTATATCTAACCAAAAGGAGGGAATAAAACTTCAAAAACGTAAAAGCGTGCAAGACAAAAAAGATGAACTAAAGATTACAGATGACCTTGCTAAGGAAGTTGATGAGAGAAAATTATTTTCTATACAAGAAATCATTAAGATCCATATAGAGTTGTCTAATCCTTCGAGAGACATAGCAGGATGGTAGCATGAAAAGGAAATTTTTTTGCTATGATTTGTAGCATTGGATATTTTGGCGTGTGTATTATGCAGCCGTATTGATTACGAGGCTGAAACTCCAGTTTCAACGCCAACTTATGCATTGTCAACCTTGACTCCTGCACACACCTTGACAATGCTAACTCTTACACCAATACCCATA
>CAJHIR010000039.1 GCA_905067535.1 Candidatus Argoarchaeum ethanivorans | reverse complement strand
TTGAACATATTCCCCAATTGATGCGGAGTTAAGGTTCAGAAAACAATATCTGTTCACAGTAATTTTCCACGATCATCAACTTCTCCTCTAAATCGTTTTGGATAATCCCGGTTACATATAAAAACCAGTGGTGGAGTATTTAGCGTCTGATTTCTATCTCAGTATTACATTTCCGGCATCTGTTATCAGAAGTGAGTCCATCACACGTTACATCAAATCCATACCGTCTGATTAATAGTTCACCACAGTTTGGACAATAGGTGTTATCTTTTTCTGTGCCAGGCACGTTTCCAATGTACACGTATTTCATAGCTTCCTCCTTGGCAACGCTGTAAGCGTCTTCAAGTGTGCGAAGTGGTGTGGACGGTAATTTATCCAATTTATAATAAGGATAAAAACGTGTAAAGTGCATCGGTGTGTAATCACCAAGATTGTCACGTACCCACTGCACAAGTTCTCTTATTTCCTCTAAGGAATCATTAAGTGTTGGAATAATAAGGTTTACAACTTCTACGTGCATACCAAGTTCCCTTGCAAGTTTTGCAGATCTAAGTACTGGTGCAAGTTTAGCACTGCATATTTCTTTATAAAAACCATCTCTAAATGATTTAATGTCAACACTGAAAGCATCAAGATATGGTGCAATCATTCGAAGTGCCTTCTCGCTGATGTATCCATTTGTAACATACACGGTAGCAATTCCTGCCTCGTGTGCCAGTTTTGCAGTATCATAGGTATACTCAAACCATATCGCAGGTTCATTGTAAGTAAATGAAATGCTCCGGCAGCCTGAAGACAGAGCACGGTTGAGAGCGTCTTCCGGAAGTATTTCAACAGTATTCACCTCGTCAATACGCATCTGCGAAATGGTATAATTCTGACAGTTCTTACATCTAAAATTACACCCAACGGTACCAAGAGAATAACTCGTACTGCGAGGCATAAAATGATATAGTGGTTTCTTCTCAATCGGGTCAACAGATGCACTCGATACAACACCATAAATCAATGTGTACAGCTTGCCATTTTTATTCTGCCGGGTTCTGCAGAAACCATACTTACCCTCGGAGATTATGCACTCTCGATTGCATACATGGCACTTGACTTTACCATCTTCCAACGATGTATACAGCATTGCTTCTTTAATCAAACAACATCACACCCATAACTTGGAAATATTCACAATTAATACATAGCACTCTAACATTAAAAACGTAGCCCTCAAACAAACGCACACTTACCACGGTTTGACCTTGAGATTTTTCTGGTATTGTGAAAGTTCAAAACCAAGGTTAAATTTATAATATATGCTGGCTATTGTAATTGTTTACTATATTTTTTAAAACCGTATAGGAAATTATAAACGTACTTGATTGCTTCGCAATCGAGAATTAAGAGTTATTAATATTTCCGCACAACGAAGTTGTGTGGTGTTGGAGTGATTTATATGAAAGAATATCGTTCATACGAAGATTTGCCTAAGATTAAGCTGCCTCATGGACAGGACGTGTATATCAGCGATAGCACGATCCGTGACGGCTCTCAAATGGCAGGAATCGTACTTAAGAAACGCCACAAGCTGAAGATCTACGATTACCTGCATAAAATGTGTATTGAAAAACTTGAAGCTTTTGTGTTCAATGAGCGGGATCGTGCAGCAGTGCGTGACATGCTTGATTACGGGTATGAGTGTCCAGAAGTTACAGGCTGGGCAAGATCCAATCCAAAGGATATCGATTCTGTACTGAGTATGGAGGGAATAGAAGAAACTGGTATCCTCATGTCGGTGTCAGATTCACACATTATTGAGAAGATGGGTCTTAAAAATAGAGAAGAAGCACGTGACAAGTATATTGAAACTTTGCAGTATGCAGTGGATCATGGGCTTCGTACACGTGCTCACATCGAGGATATTACCCGTTCGGATATCAATAATTTCGTATTCCCGCTCGTAAAAGAACTGATTGAAATAGACCCCAACTGCATTATTAGACCATGTGACACGCTTGGTTTTGGAATACCATTTGTGGATGTGAGCGAACCATACGGGATACCTTATATTATCAATGGATTGAAGGAAATCGGGGTAAAGAATATTGAATCACACATGCATGATGACTTTGGGCTCGGTGTATCAAACACGATTTCAGCTTACTGGCATGGTGCTAACTGGACAAGTGTCACCTTCCTTGGTATCGGGGAACGTGCTGGTAATGCCGAACTTGAGAAGATATTGCTATTTTTAAAGCAGAGGGTCGAAGGTTTTGATAAATATGACTTAAGCACTATCAGTGAATTCTCTCGTTTTATGGAGGATGAAATTGGAATTCGCATACCATGTAACAAAGCACTTGTAGGTCGAAATGTGTTTGCACATGAAAGTGGAATCCATTCAGCTGGTGTTATCAAAAATCCATTCACCTACGAGCCTTATCCGCCAGAGTTGATAGGAGCAACCAGGCAGCTTCTGATTGGGGACTCTTCTGGACTTGAAGTGATCCGGCATAAAGTAGAAGAGACATTGAATAAACTGATGCGTGTGACCATTACTCTTGACAAACATGACAGGCGTATAAAAGCAATCCAGAGAGAGATTCACCGATTGTATGATACAGAGCAGCGAGTGTCCTGTATCTCAGACGAGGAACTGCGCGGTTATGTAGAAAAATACTTCATGTTTGAATCAATGATTGAAAATAATATTTACAGCGAAGATACGGGTGATACGAGCAGCAGCATAGAGAAATGAAAAAATATAGATGGCAAAATATGGGTATTTGTTAAAGATTGGGTGCCCACTAACATCGATTCCGCAGATTTTTGGTCTCTGATTTTGTTAAACTTGATTGCGCAGCAATTCAAGATTTGTTATTTTCTGCACAACGAAGTGTGCAGGCTATAGAGCAAATTTCTTAAGCTGTTCATACCTGTCTCTGATGATTTCTTTAAACTCTTCTGGATGTGCCTTAATTCGGAGAGCAAGTTCAGTATCACCAAGGTACTCTATCCATCTCACTACCCACTTGACATCTTCTTCTTTGATGCTGTCAAGATGTTCTATCAGTCCTTTTAACCCTTTGCAGACTTTGTTCGGAAGGTGGTACCCTTCTACTCCTTCCCCAAGTATTATCCTTCGTGCAACTCTGCATCGACTGGCTGCTTCGTCTGGCGTTAACATATTCTTGTGTTCGTTTGTGCTTCTGAGCTGGTATATATTCTCTATGCTTTTTGCTGCACTGCTTGCTAAGTTTAGTAAAGTCTTATTGTCCAGTTCGGTTAATTTGTGGGGCAGTTCATAGTAGCATTCGACAGCACCAATGACCATATTTTTTCCAATGAGTGGTATTGCAACAGCAGATAATGGCTCTATTCCATTTTTAATCTTTGGAGCAGGATACTTTTTCATATCTTCTGGTGTTATTGAGGTTTTAATTGATGCATCAGATATGGCATCCCATGCAAGAGTATTGTGTGTAGCAGCTTCTTTGGGCAGCGTTTCTATTACGATGTTATCTGTATGTGCATGTTTCAGGTGTGAGTTTTTTGATAGATAAATTAATATAGAATCGCTTCCAGTAGTTTTTTGCATTAAACTTGAAATTATTTTAAGAGTTTCATCGAGGTTTAAACATGCTGTCAGTGCATCCCCTGTCTGTTTTATTGCCTCATGCAGCTGACTGCCGGTTCTCTCCCACAGCTCAAAGTATTCTTTATACAGGAGGCTGAAGTTCATGATGAATTCAAGAAGGAAAATAGAGGATTTTGAGATGATAAGCGGAATTTCATTGAATGGCACTTTATTAATCATTTTTCCAATACCATCTATATGGACAGCAGCTATTTCTTCAAGTCCAACTCTTTCATTTATACTCTCTCTGCTGAATTCATAGGCTTTGTAGAGTGCTGCTTCATCATCTCCCCCGAATAGATAGTCATTAAGAAGTGTTATATATGTCTCTTTCAGTTCTTCAGGATTCATGTACTCTCCTCACGCGCTACAAGCAGCGTTGCATCATCATCATCTCGTGCATACTGTTTGAATAGCTCTTCTGCTATTGTTTGTTCTTCAAGGTTTTGCAGTCTGATACACAGGTCTGAGTTGATTCGTGAGATTATGCCGTCTGTATACATAAGTATTAAATCTCCTCTTTTGTATGGATATGTGTATTCTTTTACTGCCGGCATGTTGTACCCGACTATGCCCCCTCTTGGTATAGGATAAATGTTTTTCATACCAATAATGCGTGTTGCAATATTGCCGATTCCTGCATAGCGTATCGTGCCACATGGTGCATCGACAAGAACTGAAGCCATGACTACACCATCAGTGCTTTTAAGTGCTTCATGGCATCGATTAAAAAGAATGATTAGATTGCAATCTTCGCTGGATTGAATGTATTTTTTTATGGTGTTTACACATTTTGTTGCAGCATTGTCTGCATGAACTCCGTGCCCTATCCCATCAATAACACTAATTAATATTTTCTGATTGATTTTTTCAATCACGTAGGAATCCCCATTTGCACTAAAACCCTTCTTTGGGCGACTGATTACACCTACATTCATTTCAACCACTTCCTTGTCAGGATGCGTGTTCCATGTGCATCTGTTGTGATGATCATTTCATCCATCAGATGTTCAATGCTTTTAAGACCGATTCCAAGACCGTGTCCAGTATTTTTTTGCATCATATCTCTGCCGGAATCCTTGCAGATAATTTCAAGTCCTCTCTCGATGGGATGAAACTCCATGGTTCCGCCATCTGCATATTTTACTGCATTTTCAGCAAGTTCTGATACAGCGGTAGCAATTCGATATTGATCATAAACATCAAACCCAACACTTTCTGCAATTTTTTTCACCGTTTCTCGTGCAGTTACAATGCTTGCTTCACTGTTCACATACAGCACTTCAGTAGCAACTTGCATAACGTGTTATCTTAACCATTTCTTAATCGTTACCCTGGTACCTTGTCCAGGTTTTGATTTGATGTCAAAGTCATCCATGAGCATTTTTGCACCGGAAAGTCCAAGCCCAAGACTGTTTGATGTGCTGTATCCGGCTTTGAGAACAAGTTCAATGCTCTCTATGCCAGGTCCCTTATCGGTACATATAATTGCCATACCATCCTTTTTATCAACATCACTGTGTATCTTTTTTATAATCACTCTGCCTTTGCCTGTATAAGTGACGATGTTTCTGGTAAGCTCTGAGATAGCAGTGGTGATTTTTGTCTGATCAACGATGTTAAAACCAAGTTGTTTCGCCATTTCTCTCCCAACACCCCGTGCAGTAATGATGTCTGCACTGGATTTGATTGATATTCTTTTTTCTGTCTCACTCAAAACGAAACCACCTAACCTCTTGTTTCAATACGTTTTTTTAACATATCTATGCCTTTTTCAAGGTTCAATGCAGTATTTAGATTCCACTTGATACGTATTCCAAGTTCTACAAGTGTTAATGCAACCGCGGGACGGATGCCAACCACAACAGTCTTTGCACCAAGGAGGTCAGCGGTGTTTGCAATGTTTGAAAGAGTTCTACCCATGAAACTGTCAACCACATCAAGGGCAGTAATGTCAATAATCAATCCGGATGCACTAACTTCCTTAATTCTGGATAATATGTCTTTTTGAAGCTTTAATATCTCATCATCTGACATTTCTGCCTGGATGGTCACAACAAGAAAATTCTCAATTTTTAAGATAGGAATATCCAACCGGATCACCTCACTTTTGAAGCATTTCGTCAGCTAACTTGAGCCCTGTACGAAGATTATTTTTTGTAATCAGTGTTGAAATATCAACACCAATGTTTACCAGTGTTTGCGCATTTGGTGGGCTTATTCCTGTGATAATGGTTTCTGCACCAAGCATTTTTGCTGCCTGCACAGTTTTTATTATATGGTTTGCTACCAGGCTGTCAATAATCGGAACTCCGGTAAGGTCAATAATAATAATGGATGCCTGGTATTCAGCAATCTTGTTTAACAGTTCCTCCACGATTTGCTGTGACCTTGCAGAGTCGATGATTCCGATTAAGGGCAGTATCAGCATTTCATCCCGTATTTGCAGTACTGGTATGGATAAAGCAAGCATCGCTTCTTTTTGCTGTTGCAGAATCTCTTTCTCGCTTTCTTCTACAAAAGCAAGAGCCTTGATAGACACAATTTTATTTATAACGGTTGCACAAGCAGATATAAGATCGCAAAGTCTTTTATCATCTTTGAATTTTTCAAATATGAAACATTGATATACATCTCGAAGTTTTAACATGCCACCTATAATCTGGTCAACAGTCATGTGCTGAAGCACAGCCTTCTGTGCTATATCTCTTGCATATTTTTCAGCATCGTCATATTTACCGGTTTTGAAGGTTGATACAGCTATATCATATAGATTAGTGAACTGTTTTTCTATTTCATCATCGCTTACCTGTTCAAGAAAACCAAGCTTTTTCATCTCAGATATCCACTGCTCTTTCAACTGATCTGCATGGCCCTCGAACAACAAACTCAACTCTTTGTTTAGATTCATACTCATACTGTATCACCCGCACACTCCGTGTACGGAAATAACTCTTGATTGTAGTTCAAATCCTTACTCATGCTGTATCACCATTGGCTACTTTGTGCCTTGAAAATACTTGCTATTAGTTTCTGCACAACGAAGTTGTACAGTGCTGTATCACCTTTCTATTCTTATACCTGAAAATACTTGCTATTAGTTTCTGCACTCGATTGCTAACGCACTCGAGAATTGGCCGTTAACCGTTATCTCTGCACAACGAAGTTGTGCAGTGCTGTATCACACCTTGCTATTATGTTCTCTTTGAAAATACAGGACTATAATACTATCTGCCGGGCACTGACGATGCCATCTACTGCCTGCACTTCTTTTAGAATCTCTTCGGTTATGGGTGTGTCGATGTTTAGAATCATTATGGCATTACTCCCCTGTTTGATGCGTCCTACCTGCATGCCTGCGATATTGGTGTTGTGCTTTCCAAGTACCACGCAGCATGGACCTATTATATTTGGTCGATCTTCGTGTATTACCAGTATCATATATTTGCTTGCAGTGATGTTTATGTGATAATCATCTATCTGCACGATGTGATTTTCACTGCCAACAACAATACCGTTTACTTTCTTGGCAGTATCTCCATAAGTAATAATCAAGCTTATGACACTTGGGTAACAGTCTGTAGTATCTGATTTGCTTTCAGTGACTTTTATTTTTCTCTCTTTTGCAATTACCGGTGCATTGATATAATTCACGCCCGAACCAAGAGCAGACTCCAGCAATCCTTTTAGAGCAGCTATAGTAACAGTATCAACATCCTTGTTTGCAATATCGCCCTGGTAAGAGACTTCTACGGAATCATAGTTGCCTCCAACAAGCTGTGCACCAATAAGACCAAGTGTTTCTGCCAGGTGTGCATACGGAGTGATAATATTCACAACCTCTGGACGCACATAGGGCATGTTTATAGCATTTTTTACTTGCTGTCCTGATAATTCATTTTTAATCTGTTCTGCAACAGTGATTGCTACTTTTACCTGTGCCTCCTCGGTGGATGCTCCAAGATGTGGTGTGAGTACAATGTTATCAAGCTCCAAGAGCTTGCTTTTAAGTGGAGGCTCTTCAACAAATACATCAATAGCTGCTCCTGCAATCCTTTTGAGTCTGAGCGCATCATATAGTGCATCTTCGTTGATTATACCGCCGCGAGCACAGTTTATCACCCGCGCAGAAGGCTTCATTTTGGCAAACTCTCCGGTGCTGATCAGGTCTCTGGTGCTTGCGGTCAGTGGTACATGAACTGTGATGTAGTCTGATTTTTTAATGAGGTCGTCAACCGTTGTGAGCTTTACTCCAAGTTCAGAAGCTCTTTCATCTGAAATATATGGGTCATAAGCAAGAATGTTCATTTCAAAACCCATCGCTCTTCGCACAACCTCTGCACCAACACGGCCAAGTCCGATAACTCCAAGAGTCTTGCCCCGAAGTTCCACTCCAAGGAATTTCTTACGCTCCCATTTTTTAGCCTTCAGACTTGCATGTGCATCTGGTATTTCCCTTGAGAGTGCAAGGGTCATAGCAACGGTGTGTTCAGCAGCAGAGATGGTATTTCCTTCCGGAGCATTTACCACCACCACTCCCTTCTGGGTGGCAGCATCCACATCGATATTATCCACTCCAACACCTGCACGACCGATTATTTTTAGCTTACTGCCAGCTTCGATGACCTCTTTTGTTACCATCGTCTGACTTCGAACCATCAGAGCATCGTACATGGGTATTCTCTTAATCAATTCACCAGAGGTTAAATCGGTTGCAATATCCACTAAAAATTTCTGCTGGAGTATCTCAATACCTTCCTCTGCAATCTGGTCAGTTACAAGAACCTTAAAATCCATAAACATGTCCTCACATAAAAAATTATGTTAATAGTACCTCTTTTTCAGGACATAATGTAACTCGATTATTTAATAGTTCCTATAGTCATATCTTCCGTAGAAAATCATTCCCATGACCTCAGTTTGCAACAGGGGCTAAAACTATAAGAATGAATAAGATACAAACCGGCAAAAGGATGCATGAGATTACTGTACTGCTGTGTTCTGTGAAAGCTGAGGCAGAACACCTCCAGGATAAAATCAAAAACACTACCTCAATGACTATAGGAAGAAGGCAGGTCCACTCGGGAGAACTCGCAGGCAATAAGATCATGCTTGTTGTAAGCGGGGTTGGAAAAACCAATGTATCGCACACATTAACGGCAATCATGGAACGAATAAGCCCTCGAAGGGTGATTCTGTTTGGGTGTGCTGGAGCTTATCTGGATACAGGGCTAACAACTGGAGATTTAACAGTAGCTACAAAGGAGGTATATGGTGATGAAGGGATTCTCACGCCAGATGGTTTTTGCGATCTTCAACAGATAAATCTGCCAACTATTGATACACCAGGAAACACCTGTTATAATGAATTTTTGCTGGATGCTGAGCTATCTAAACGCGCTATGGAAGTTTTGAAAAATAACGGCTATGCACCACGCATTGGTACATTTGTTACTGTGTCTTGCTGCTCAGGCACACAAAAACAAGGTGAACACTTACATCGTCTTTTTGGCGGTATATGCGAAAACATGGAGGGTGCCGCAGCAGCTCATGTGTGTACCATTTATGATGTTCCACTTGTTGAAGTTCGGGGAATCAGTAATCTTGTCGTGGACAGGTCTGAACAGGTATGGAATCTGCCACTCGCAGTATCAAGATGCCAGCAGGCAGTGCTTACACTGCTTGAGGAAATGTGATGCACTTGATTGCTAGCGCAATCAAGAATTAACAACTGTACACTCCGTGTACAGTTCTGCGAAAGCGAAGTTGTGCAGTTTTTTGAATATGTAGGAAATTATAAACGCGACGCTACTGTCATTGTCAATTCAATACCATCAATGAGATTTCTCTATTAACGCAGTGTGCATCCGATACCTTCCAAAAGCTCTGTAATCTGCTGCATAGTTTGCCGATGTTTTTCTACAATCATCACTATTTGGTAGGTAATACTCTGCTTATCCTGGTCTTGACGCTGGTAGGTATCAATAATCTCTGCGCTGTTTATTGTATCTGGGAATGATTGCTGTATTATCTGTTTGATGGTGCCAGGGTTCGACCCATCCGGAACGTAAACCGAGATG
>CAJHIR010000038.1 GCA_905067535.1 Candidatus Argoarchaeum ethanivorans | reverse complement strand
AACAAGAAGAGGCTTAACACTCGCACGATCCTAAAGTACGTCTAAGAACTAAATTGTCATGACACTATTTTGTTATCTCCACCAGATTGTAGGTGAATTTTTCCTGTTCTATTCGCCTCAGCAGGGCTGGCACTTCTTCGTCTGTTGCTACAACAAGTGAAGATACGCCATGGTATGCTGCCTCTATGATAGATTCCTTTGTTCCAAAGAACGCATCTGGGGTGACATTTATTTTTCTAAGAGAAGTCAGTGCTTCGACTCCGATGGCTGCAATATATTTTTTTGTCAGGATCAGCTTTTTTAATTCTTCAAGGTCTACAGTCTTCGATCCACCACGTTCGATACGCGGGATTTTACAGATAACTATCTCAACAGGTTCAAGTTTTAGCATGCCTTTTATGTTTGTAACTCCAACATCATCCAGTTCACTGGCATCTGTAACTATCGTACCAGTTGTTCCTTTGTAGTCAGGCTCGATGGGCTTTGCATAAAGCAGTCCGTTTTCCATGTAGAGTGTAACTTTTTGACCTTTTGTAAGTGCTGTTTTGGCAAGTGCTGGCCATGTGGTCACATGTGTTATGATATCTTCTAAGATGAAGCGAGCATACTTCTTGATATCTGTTGCATTTTCGAGTACCCATTCCACCCCCCTTTTTGTGATGTGATAGCGAACCCTGCCATCCGAGTGGATCATGCGTTCATTGAGCAGTTCTTTTGTGTACTCAGATACTGCCTGTGGTGTTACCCCAATAGTATCTGCAATCTCTCTTTGTCGTACAACAGGTTGATGTTCCATTATTTCTACAAGTATCTGGAACTTGGTTATGTTTTTTTTACTTCGGAAAAGTTCTACCGGTTCTACCAATTATTCCGCCCCCTCAGTCCACTCGATTCGTTGTCCTTTGACATTGAGTTTTGAAGAACGTCGTGCAATCCCTCTTATGAAAAGTGAGCTTTTACCAAATACTCTACATAAACCATTCATTGACTGGTTGCCTTTTTTAACTTCTTCCTCAATCGCTATCATCGAATCCCTAATTTCATTTTCAGTTCTAAAGGTTAGTTGTATCAAGCCACTTAAATCCTCTAATGAACACTGGAAGTTAAGCTGCACTTTTGAGTAGGATGTATGGTATTCTTTATCTGGTGTTTTGCCTGGCTCAGGTATTCTCCATTTACTTTCAATGAGTCCGCTTTTTTTGAGGAATGCCATGATTTCAGGTACATCGTTGTCAGATATTGTTGAAAGATCTTCCACGGTTTTCCACTCAGTACTGAGCACATCAAAGATTTTTTTGTGCGGTTCAGAACCAAATATCCTCAGTAATGTAATAAGTTCAGACGGATCATTAATAATGCGAGTTCTCTTGCCCATATCATATAGCCTCAATAAAACAGATATTAACTAATGTTAATTAACTAATATAGGCGTTATAACCTCATAAAGATTTCTATACACTACACCAGAGAACAAGAGTAATGTTAGTTTTATATCTTGTATGTGTATTGGTTGGTGTTGAATATGAGCGAGGTTGTTGCAAGCGAGGCAATGCTTGAATATTTTAACACACTTGAAGATGAGGTTGCGTTAGCTCTTAACTTAGCTAATCGTGCACGAGAAAGAGGGGCTGACCCGGTCCCGTATGTTGAAATACCACTGGCAAAGGACCTTGCGGATCGTGTTGAACAACTGATCGAAGTTGAAGGTGTTGCAGAGAGGCTGCGTGAGCTTGAAAAAAACATGAGTCGGGAAGAAGCATCGCTTTATCTTGCCGTGGATGTTGCCTCCGGAAAGGTGGGTGATTTTAGAGATCGGGAAGATGCAATGGATGCAGCGGTTAGGGTAGCTATGGCTGTACTAACAGAAGGTGTTGTTGCAGCACCACTCGAAGGCATTGCAAGAGTCAAGATTGAAAAAAATGATGATAAAAGTGAGTTTGTACGAATTTTCTATGCTGGGCCAATTCGAAGTGCCGGTGGAACCGCACAGGCATTATCAGTGCTGGTAGCTGATTATGTGCGGCGCAGTTTAGGAATTGGAAGGTACAAACCACGCGATGAGGAAGTGGAGCGATGTGTTGAAGAAATACCAATATATCGAAATGCTGTAAATCTTCAATACACGCCTGATGCCGATGAGATTCGCAGGATAGTGAAGAATTGTCCGATCTGTATCGATGGTGAACCTACAGAGGAAGTGGAGGTCAGTGGGTATCGTGATCTTGAACGTGTTTTGAGTAATCGTGTACGCGGCGGCATGGCTCTTGTAATTGCCGAAGGTATTGCGCTTAAAGCACCGAAGCTAAAAAAACACGTTGTAAACCTCAAACTGGATGGCTGGGATTGGCTTGACACGTTTCTTGGCAAGGGTGGCGGTGATGAAGATAATGTGGTAAAACCACTGGATAGATACCTTCAAGATCTTATTGCAGGACGCCCGGTGTTTGGCTATCCGTCACGGGCTGGCGGCTTTCGCCTTCGCTATGGTCGCAGTCGAAACACAGGTTTTGCTGCTGCTGGTATCAGTCCGGCAACAATGGTGTTGATGGATGATTTTATTGCGGCTGGCACGCAGCTAAAAATTGAACGACCCGGCAAAGCCGCAGGAATAGCTCCGGTGGACTCTATTGAAGGACCTACTGTAAGACTGTTTAACGGGGATGTGCTTCGTATTGATGACACTCTCGAAGCACTGGGAATACGAGGCGATGTTGAGAAAATACTGGATGTTGGTGAAATTCTAATAAACTTTGGAGACTTTATTGAGAACAATCATCCGCTTGTGCCAGCATCGTACTGTTATGAATGGTGGGAACAGGAACTTGAGTCTGCAAGACCGATGTCAGAATACCAACCGATGTCAGAACGCTCTCTGCTTGCGTTGCATACAGGTGGGGAACAGGAGCTCGAGTCTGCAAAACCAGACGCTTTGTGCAACTACAAAGACCCTGATGACCACACTGCTGTTAACCTGTGCGAAACTTATCACGTACCACTGCACCCCAAATTTACATATCTCTGGCACGACATCACAACCAAAGACGTGACGTACCTTTCAGAGTATGTGGAAGCAAAGGGAGAATATGATCAAACACTCAGACTACCACTTGATCAAACTGCAAAGGACATCTTGGAAACACTGCTTGTACAGCACACGATAGACGAGAAAACAATCACAATCGACCAACCTCTCGCGTTAATACGCTGTCTTGGGCTCGACGAGACTCTCAAAAGATGCGGCATTCAAAGTGAGAATATCTCTGATTCCGTAGAGCTTGTATCAAAACTGAGTGGTTTCATTGTTCGGAAGCGTGCACCAACTCGTATTGGTGCTCGCATGGGGCGACCTGAAAAATCAGATAAAAGGAAAATGAAGCCAGCACCGCATGTATTATTCCCGGTAGGTGTTGCCGGGGGACGCACCCGTTCACTGCAGGATGCAAAAAACTACAGCAAATCCATGCAGGACAACATCGGCACAATAATTGTGCAAATGGGAAAAAGAGTCTGCCCAGGATGTAACACACGTACTTTCAAAAACCGATGCGAAGGGTGTGGTAAGTTTACAAAGCCAGTACTTTCCTGCCCAGCATGCCATATCGAAGTTGACTCTGACACCTGTCCGAAATGTGGTAAACAAACCTCATCTTCAGTCGAAATGAAAATCGAGTTTAAGAAAGAGTACTACAAAGCTCTTGAAAATCTCAAAGAACGAGACAACTTTGATAAGTTCAAAGGCGTAACCGGGTTAATCTCCAAGAACAAAACACCAGAACCACTTGAAAAAGGAGTGCTTCGAGCCAAAAATGATGTGGTAACCTTTAAGGATGGCACGATTAGATATGACCTTTCTGACCTTCCACTCACACATTTTATACCACGGGAGATCGGCACAAGTATTGAAAAAATACGAGAGCTTGGGTACACCCACGACATCTACAATCAGCATCTTACAACCGCAGATCAGATTATAGAGTTAAAAGTGCAGGATATTATACTCTCGACTGATGCTGGCGAGTATCTCACACGGGCTGCACAATTCATCGATGATTTACTATTAAAATACTATAAAACTGATACATACTACCATGCAAAGGATCGGTCTGACCTCATTGGAAAATTGTTGATAGGACTTGCACCGCACACATCGGCAGGCGTGTTGGCACGACTGATTGGCTACACTACAGCTTCAGTAGGCTATGCACACCCGTTTTTCCATGCAGCAAAAAGGCGTAACTGTGACGGGGATGAGGATTGTGTCATGTTATTGATGGATGGATTACTTAACTTCTCAAAATCTTATCTTCCGGATAAACGTGGGGGAAAAATGGATGCACCGCTTGTGCTTACAACACACATCGATCCAAATGAAATAGATAAGGAGGCTCACAACATCGATGTTACCGCACAGTACCCACTTGAATTCTATAATGCAACACTTACGTATACAAACCCAAAAGAGATCGTCCCATACATAGATTCTGTCCATAACAGGCTTGGTACACCACAACAATACGAGGAAACGATGTTCACACACCACACAGATAATATTGCAGCAGGACCTAAAAACAGTGCATATAAAACACTTGAAAGCATGATAGACAAGATGAATGCACAATTACTCCTTGCAACCAAAATAAGAGCTGTTGATGATTGGGATGTGGCAGAACGTGTAATCAACTCACACTTTCTGCCTGATCTTATTGGAAACCTTCACGCGTTTACAAAACAGAGGGTGCGCTGTGTTAAATGCGGAGCCAAGTATCGCCGCCCGCCTCTACAGAACAGCTGCCCACGATGCGGCGGAAGAATCGTGCTCACAGTGCATGAAGGTTCGGTCAAAAAATATCTTGATGTGTCATTGAGAGTGGCAGAGCAATACAACATCAAACCTTACACCAAGCAACGCCTACAGCTACTAAAAAAGGAGATTAAATCGCTCTTTGAAAACGACAAAAGCAAGCAGAAGGGACTTGCAGATTTCATGTAACTGTTCTAGTATTCCTGTGAATAGAAGGACTTGTTATTTATACTGCTCATTAGTATTATAAGATTAGTGATAAAGATATGACAAAAATAATAATTATTTTACTGAGTATATTACTTGTTATAAGCATTGCTGTTTTCAGTGGATGTGTTGAACAGAGAAATGCTACTATCGTGGATGATCACAGCATAAATATCTCAGTTCTGGAATCAACCCAGGAACTAAAGAAATTCTCTTCAACTTCAGAAATACGTAATTTCCTCAAAGATGCTGCCGATAGCCAACAGGTTGATAACAGTGGATTTGAAAGAATGGCGAAGGGTGAGGCATTTGAAATGTCTCCTATGGTTGAGACTATGGCAGAAGAAACCGCTGCTGTGGCTGTGGGTGCTCCTGTGCCATCGTCAGCACCAGTGGTTCAGGAGGCGTCAGAATATTCAACAACCAATATTCAGGTAGAGAATGTTGATGAGGCGGATTTCGTAAAAAATGATGGAAAATATATCTATGTTCTGGTGCAAAACAAGCTGCTCATTGTTGATTCCTATCCGCCGGAAAATGCAACAATCCTCTCTGAAACAACGATACCTGGCACACCAAGAAACATGTTTGTGAATGGCAACCAGCTTGTGGTTTTCAGCGATGATCACCACGAGGTTCTTTTTTATCCGGAATACGATTTTGTTCCAAGAACGCGGTATGCTCAAAAGACAAGCACACTGATCTATGATATCTCTGATCGAGAAAAACCAGTGCTTGCTTCTGATTATAACCTTACTGGTAATTACTTCCAGTCACGGATGATCGGTAATTATGTATATTTCATTGTGAAGGATTACGTGTATCATTACAATAATTTTATTGATGTTCCGACAATCAAGCATGCATCAGAAGAGATTCTACGACCCGATGTGTATTATTTTGACAATCCTGAACAGAACTATGTGTTCCATACGATTGCATCTATTAACCTTGAAGATGGTGACATCCGTGCAAAATCATTTATGATGGGCTACTCTGACAATTTATATGTGTCAGAAAATAATATTTATATAACATATCGCAAGAATCTGCCTTACAGGTACTATCAACAGGAGCGAAAAGAGGAGTTCTACAAGATTGTTGTGCCTTTGCTCCCTCTAGACGCACAAAAAAAGATCAACGCAATAAAAGAAAATAACGTCAGCCTGCATGAGAAATGGGATCGCATTTCGTCAGTACTAAAAGAAACATACAACCGCATGGATAAAAAAGAAAAACGTGATCTATTTAACCGAATTAGAGATGCAGTTGGAGAATACGAGGAGAAAATATTACAGGAGAGAGATCAAACAATAATCCAGAAGATCAAAATCAACAAGGGCGAGATTGCCTATACTGGCAGGGGCGAAGTTCCGGGAATGCTTCTAAACCAGTTCTCAATGGATGAACACGATGGCTATTTCAGGGTTGCCACAACATCACAATTCCGGACGAGAAATAAAGGCTCTATACAATTTAATAATGTTTATGTAATGGATTCTAATCTTAAGATTACCGGAAGTATAGAGAAAATCGCTTTTGATGAGCAGATATACTCAACAAGATTCATGGGCGAGAGACTGTATATGGTAACCTTCAAACGAATTGATCCACTATTTGTGATTGATTTATCAGATCCGGCAAATCCGGAAATATTAGGCAAGCTTAAAATACCAGGGTTTTCTGACTACCTGCACCCGTATGACAAGAATCACATAATCGGTATCGGCAAGGAGACTGGAACAAACAGATGGGGCGATGTCTCAATCAAAGGAGTGAAGCTGGCATTATTCAATGTCTCTGATGTTGAGAAACCAGAACAGGTAGATAAGTATGAGATAGGTGAAGCTGGTACTGATTCCGAAGCTCTTAGAGATCATAAGGCATTTCTCTTTGACAAAAACAGGAATCTGCTTGTAATCCCAATCAGAGAAGTTAAAGAGGGGAACAGGTACGATCGAAATTTTGATCAGAGGGTGTGGCAGGGTGCTTACGTGTTTAATGTGACCAGCAGCGGTTTTAAGCTTCGCGGCACAGTAACACACGTTGATTATTACGAAGAAGAATACTATTACTGGAATTCGCCGTATGCCGTGCGTAGAGCACTCTACATGGATGATGTACTTTATACCATCTCAGCACGAAAAATTCTGATGAATAATCTTGAAGACGTTAGTATGGTAAACAGCATCGATCTACCTTTTGAAGAATATAACTATCGAAAATATAGATAATAATTAACAGACTCGCCCGCGCTGTACAATTTCGTTGTGTGAAAATAAACTCTCGACTGCGAAGCAATCGAGTACGGGCTCGCCCGCATCTACATAACTTCGTTGTGTGAAAATAAACTCTCGACTGCGAAGCAATCGAGTACGGACTCGCCGCGATTCGAACACGGGTCCGCGGGTCCGAAGCCCACTAGGATGTCCAGGCTACCCCACGAGTCCAAAAAAAAAGAAAAAAGGAGGGATTATTTTTAGTATTCTGGCATCCCGCCCATGCCACCCATTCCGCCCATTCCGCCCATGCCACCTGGTGGCATTTCCGGTGCTCCTGATTTGCTTGCAGCGATCACATCATCAATTCGTAGAATCATGGTTGCTGCTTCAGATGCTGAACTGATGGCTTGTGTTTTAACTCTAAGTGGCTCTATGACATTCTCTTTCATCATGTCCACTATTTCACCAGTGTAGACGTTGAGTCCTGCATTCTTATCTCCCTGTTCATGTTTGCTTCGCATTTGTACGAGCTTGTCTATTGGGTCAAGTCCTGCGTTTTCAGCAAGTGAGCGTGGTATCATTTCGAGAGCTTCTGCAAAGGCTTTTGCTGCAAGTTGTTCTCTGCCTTTAAGGGTTGCTGAGTATTCATGTAGTCTCAGTGAAAGTTCTATTTCTGGTGAACCTCCACCAGCAACTATTTTACCATCTTCTATCACCACTCCAACCACTCGCAGTGCGTCATGCAATCCGCGTTCTGTCTCGTCAACAACATGTTCTGTTCCGCCATGCAGTACTATTGAGACTGCTTTTGGATTCTTGCACTCTGTGACAAAGATCATGTCTTCATTGGCGAGTTTCTTTTCTTCAACAACACCTGTTTCACCAAGATCTTCTGGTGATATTTCATCGAGATTGGATACAATGTTTGCCCCGGTTGCTCTTGAGAGTTTGTCCATATCGCTCTTTTTAATTCGACGAACTGCAAATATTCCTGCTTTTGCCAGGTAATGCTGTGCCATGTCGTCAATTCCTTTCTGACAGAATAGAACGTTTGCACCACTTTTCTGTATTTTATCTGCCATATCTTTGATCATTTTCTCTTCCTGATCAAGGAATAATTGAAGTTGGTCTGGTGATGTGATTGAGATCTCAGCATCCACTTCCGTCTTTTTGAGTTCAAGAGCTTCGTTTGTGAGAAGGATTTTAGCATTCTTCACAACTTTTGGCATGTTCGTGTGTACTCGTTCTTTGTCTATGACCATGCCTTTTATAAGTTCTGAATCGTTGATGCTGCCACCAACTTTCTTTTCTACTTTAATATCCTCAATGTCCACAGTTTGTTTACCGTCTTCCTCTGAAAGTACGGATTTTATCGCTGCTACCGCAAGTTCTGCCATTTTATCTGTTGATATCTCTGCACCTTTGCCTGTAACTGCTGTTCCTGCAATTGTTTTCAACACTTCCTCATCATCCGCCGACACTTTTGTTGCAATAGATTCTAAAATCTCTTTTGCTTTTTCTGCTGCAAGTCTGTATCCATTGGCGATGATTGTTGGGTGTATATCCAGGTCGAGCAGGTCTTCTGCTTTTTTAAGGAGTTCCCCGGTAAGTATTGCTGCGGTTGTGGTTCCGTCTCCTACCTCGTCATCCTGTGTTTTGGCAACTTCTACAACCATCTTGGCAGCAGGGTGCTCTATATCCATCTCTTTTAGAATTGTTGCACCATCGTTAGTGATTACAATATCTCCAAGTGAATCTACAAGCATTTTATCCATGCCTTTTGGTCCAAGTGTGGTTCTAACTGCATTGGCTACTGCTTTTGCTGCAGTAATGTTGTTACTCTGTGCTTCTTTTCCTTTTGATCGTTGGGTGCCCTCTTTTAATATAAAGATGGGCTGTCCGGCTAATTGTCCTGCCATATTATTAGTACCTCCAATAAATTAACAGACGGACAAATGTTTGTTTTCCTATAAGAGTATTGTGGTGACTTGGGTCTACTGTCTTTTCCCAGAGAAATTTCCTCTCGGGAATAAGATCCTGGGTGGATGGTAAAAATAAAAAACAAAAAGAGACTCGAATGGGCCTTAAGGCAATATAAAATGGGGAAAGAAGGAACAGAAGTACCTTGCTGAGATACTGGGTGTTACACGAGAAGGTTTAGGCAGATTTACTCTGAATACAAGATTGGATGGGATGTTCCTATGATAAGTAAGAACCTGGGCAGACCAAAGAAAACAATTCCTGAATCATATGAAAATGTTATCCTAAAAAAATATGAAAGGTATCGTTTGAACGCCTTATACCTTGAGAAGGTGATTTATGCAGAAGACCGTGTAAGGATACCTCATAACACAATCCATAATGTGTTGAAGAAGTATGGTTTTGCAGGGGGGAAACAAGTAAGCAGAAAAGAAGAAAAAAGTGGACCTATGTATGAAAGAAAGCAGAGCTTAACTGCCAGGGCATATGGATTGGCATGAACCCTCCGGTGGACCTAAATTATGTGTTGTACTGGATGATGCAAGTAGAAAGATTCTTGCTGGTGGAGAGTTTGGAAATGCAACAGCGGAAAACAGCATCAAACTCGTGAAGAGTGCAATTGAGGAGTGTGGGCATATTGGTTTTTTAAGAGAATCGATAACTGATCATGGTTCACAGTTTTATGCTAACAAGAGGGATAAAAATGGAGAAGCAGATCATTCATTTGAGAAATTCCTGGAAGAAA
>CAJHIR010000037.1 GCA_905067535.1 Candidatus Argoarchaeum ethanivorans | reverse complement strand
TTTCTGTGTGCAGGATGATATTTCTCAATATATTTGTTGTCGATACGTGTGAGTTGCGCCTCGGAAAGCGTTGCAAGCAGTTCCCAGCCAAGATCAAGAGTTGTTTCGATATCCCTGTCTTCCTCCATCCCCTGTCGCACAAATCGATCCTCAAACAAATCTGCAAACTCAAGGAATTTTTGATCTCGTTCAGAAAGTGCCTCCTTGCCAACGATTGCCACCAAACCACGAAGGTCTAAACCTTCTGCATAGCCTGCATACAACTGGTCAGAGACTGCTTTATGATCTTCCCTTGTTCTTCCGGCTCCTATGCCAGAGTTCATCAGGCGTGAGAGAGATGGCAGTACATTTATTGGTGGATAGATGCCTTTCATGTGAAGTTCTCTTGAAATAACAATCTGCCCCTCGGTGATGTAGCCACTGAGGTCTGGTATCGGGTGAGTGATATCATCACCAGGCATCGAGAGAATAGAGAACTGGGTAACAGAACCTTTTCGCCCCTTTATCACACCAGCACGTTCGTAGAGTGATGCGAGATCGGTGTACATGTAACCCGGATAACCGCGCCGCCCAGGTACTTCTTCTCTTGCAGCGCCCATCTGCCGCAGAGCTTCACAGTAGTTAGTCATGTCTGTTAGAATGACAAGCACGTGCATTTCACACTCATAAGCAAGATATTCTGCTGCTGTGAGTGCCAGTCTTGGGGTGATTAGTCGTTCCACTGCAGGGTCATCGGCAAGGTTTGTAAATACTACTGCACGCTCAAGTGCGCCTGTTCGCTCGAAGTCATACATAAAGTGTTGTGCCTCTTCACTGGTGATGCCCATGGCTGCAAACACAACTGCGAATTCTTCTTCTGCACCAAGCACCTTTGCCTGGCGTGCAATCTGGAGGGCTATCTCATTGTGGGGTAGACCTGAGCCAGAAAATATAGGAAGCTTCTGTCCGCGAACAAGAGTGTTCATTCCATCAATCGTTGATATGCCTGTTTGAATAAATTCTTCCGGAGGCTTTCTTGAATATGGATTGATGGCTGCTCCTGTAATCTCCCACCGATCCTCTGGAACGATTCTTGGACCGCCATCAAGTGGCTCTCCAGATCCGGAAAGGATACGCCCAAGTAGTTCAGATGATACTGGCAGTTTGATGGTCTCTCCTGTAAATCGCACACCTGAGTCCTTGTTTAATCCTCCGGTACCTTCGAATACCTGTACTACAACAATGTCCTTTGAGGTGTCGAGCACCTGCCCTCGTTTAACAGAACCGTCAGCAAGCGTAATATTTACAAGCTCGTTGTAACCAATAGGTTCTGTTTTTTCAACAAATATAAGTGGTCCTGCAATTTCACCAATGGTTTTATACTCTTTTGCCATTTTATTTACCTCTGTTGCGTTTGAGCTGCGAACTCTTCATCTGCTTTCTTCATCACAGTATCAAGAACTGCATCGATATCCTTTTCAAATCTAACCTTTGCAAGCATATCCCTCGATTCAAGTGCAACGATATTTGTCACTGATGCACCCGATTCAAGAGCTAATACTGCTTTTTCGCCCCACGTGAGGATTGCTTTTAGCATTTTATACTGGTTAATCATCGGACAGTAGCTGTCAACGTCATGATATGCATTCTGCTGTAGGAAATACTCTCGCACCATGCGGGCAATTTCAAGTGTTAGCTGCTGATCATCAGGCAGAGCATCCGAACCTACAAGCTGCACAATATCCTGGAGTTCTGCTTCTCTTTGAAGCAAATTCATTGTATCGGACCGAAGCTTTGTCCATTCGGTTGATATATTTTCATTGTACCATTCATCAAGGGTTCTGCCATAAAGAGAGTAGCTTGTAAGCCAGTTTATAGCCGGGAAGTGTCGACGTTGTGCAAGTTTCGCGTCTAATGCCCAGAACACCTTCACAATTCGTAATGTGTTCTGAGTAACCGGCTCTGAGAAGTCACCGCCTGGTGGTGATACTGCACCGATAACAGTGACAGATCCTTCGTCTCCACATAGAGTTTTGGCTCTTCCGGCACGCTCATAGAACTCTGCAAGTTTTGCTGCAAGGTATGCCGGGTAACCTTCTTCACCAGGCATTTCTTCAAGTCGCGACGAGATTTCCCTCATTGCTTCAGCCCATCTGGAAGTTGAATCTGCCATAAGTGACACATCGTATCCCATGTCACGATAGTATTCTGCTATGGTAATTCCAGTGTACACTGATGCTTCTCTTGCTGCAACAGGCATATTGGAAGTATTAGCTATAAGAACAGTTCTCTCCATTAACGGTCTGCCACTTTTTGGGTCCTCCAGTTCCGGAAACTCATTCAATACGTCAGCCATTTCATTGCCGCGCTCACCGCATCCGATGTATACCACTATTTCAGCATCACTCCATTTTGCAAGCTGCTGCTGCATTACGGTTTTACCGCTGCCAAATGGTCCGGGGATAGCTGCTGTTCCACCTTTTGCAAGTGGAAATAATCCATCGAAGATTCGCTGTCCGGTAATGAGTGGGATTGTTGGACGCAGTTTATTCTTTACCGGTCTCGGATGTCGCACAGGCCAGTAATGCATGAGTTTGAGCTCTGTGCCATCGGAGAGCCTGCCAATCACATCATCAACAGTAAACGTACCCTCATTAATCTCATCAACCACGCCTGACACGTTTGGTGGAAGAAGTATCCGATGTAGAATATTCTCTGTTTCCTGCACAGTTCCAATGATTTTGCCACCTTCAAGTTTGTCACCCTTCTTTACAACTGGTTTGAATTCCCATTGTTTGTTATGGTCAAGACCGCTTGCGCTTACTCCACGCTGAATAAAATCTCCCATCTTCTCCTTTAGTACGGGAAGCGGTCGCTGGATGCCATCGTATATGCTCTCGAGAAGACCAGGTCCAAGTTCTACTGATAATGGCATGCCAGTATCAATAACCGGTTCACCAGGTTTAACACCTGACGTGTCCTCGTACACCTGTATAATGGTTTTTTCTCCTTTGATACCTATCACTTCGCCCATCAGACCTTCATTTCCTACTTTGACCACATCATACATGCGAGCATTGATGTTAAGGGCAGTGACAACAGGCCCTGAGATTCGATAAATTTCACCTTTTATTTCCACAGATCAACACCTACTGATTGTTTTATTTTTTCTCTTAAGTTACTTTCACCTTTTCCGCCAATTGCAACTACAGTTGGCTCAACTGATTCATTGAGTTCCGCCATGAGTTGTGCTGGAAGCCTGAGAAGGTCATCATTATGCATTACAATGATTCCAACTTCCGGATTATGCATAGTGTTTTGCACTATCTCAATTAAATTATCATCTGTTATATCATACACTTTTTTAACTCCTGCAAGTCTGAATCCAAGAGTGAATTCACTCTGTCCAACCACTGCTAATTCCATATTAGATCACCTGCAAAGCTGCGCTTTGCAGAAATAATTCTCGATTACGCAGTAATCGAGTTGTGAAGCAATCGAGTGGTGATAATTCCATTGCTACATCACCAGATGGCTTCGTATGATCTCATCAGCCAATTTTAGCTCTTTTCCTCGTGCAATAACCCGCAAATTGTCAACTTCAATCTTTTTGCTCAGGATATAATCAAGCACTGGAAGTATAGACAAAGGATAATAGTGAGAAATTTGTGATGCATAATTCATCAGGTGAGCATCCAATTTCGTATCCACGTCCATTAACGTGGTCATCTGATCACTGACCACATCAGATATTGACCGCCAGTATGAATAACCGTCCAGTGAGTGAACAAGTTCGGAAAAGGACAATCCTGACAATCTGGTTAAATCGGATTCTTTTAACTCCAGACCACCGGTGATTAAGATGTTTTGAACATATTCACGCTCAACTCCAGCCTTTTTCAGTCTGAACAGCATCTTTAAATTCTTTATGTCTATCTCTGTTTGAATGAATTTTAAGAAGAATTTTTCCCCAGGTGAGCCGCCAACAGCATCAAGCAATCGTGTATAAGATAACCTGTCAAGCTCATCTTCTATTTTGTTAAGCATTCCTCCCTCATATTTTGTAAGTACCGGATAATATGGGGTATGTTCAAGGGAAGCGATTACATCCCCAATGCTCTCCTTTTTTGCCATTAATTCAAGCTCCGGATAATGCAGTTCACCTGCTGATACCACACAGTTTAAGATCTCCTCTTCCGAAGCACCGTAGTATTTACCACGGAGTACGGTTTTGATATTCCAGACATCCCATCTACGCATATATTCTGTTATCAGATAATTGACCTCTCCCCGGGAAATGTCCATTAATTTTCTATAGGAAGCTCCAAGACTCCTGCCAAGAGCATGCTCAAGAAGGTCTATTGACTTGAATTTAGCTGAAAGTTCATCAACATCCTTCTTGTATTCTGATTCTTCAATAAATCGGATGATCTCTGGTAGTTGCATGTTTAATAGCTTGGGATATGTCTCTTTAGGGATGAGTTTTCTCTTTCGTGCACGCACACGGGCAGTTATGTATGCGTAAGCTGGAGTTTTGAATAGTCCGCACATCAAGAATCACCCAAGAAGCATCCCTGATATTTGTTTTAGTGATTTCTCATTAATGTCCTGCAGTATTGTATCGTATGTATAATCATACTGCACCGTTCTATCACTGCTCTCGATTACCACACCGCCAAGACAATCGATGCTCCCTGCGTATTCAAGTTTAGAAATTCTCTCAACAAGTGTTTTATCTTTCTTGTTAGAATAAATCCTTGAACCTGCTGTAGCATGCTTTTTAAGAAGTGCTTCCAAAAATTTCGCATTCTTTTCATCGGAAATACTACCTATGCGATCTGCTACGTTCTTCTGCACTTCTTCAAACATTGCTTGACGCGCATTCAAGGCTTCCCGTTTCACTCTGAGATGTGCACTTGAAATCTCCTGTTTTTTAAGTTGCTCAGCTTCTCCACGTGCTGCATCTTCCAGTTCCTCTCGCTCTTTTTCAGCTTCACCTTTCGCTCTTTTAAGAATGTTAGTTACTTCTTCGTCTGCCTCTTGTAGTATTACCTTCGCTTGTTCTTTTCCCTTTTCTATAATACTTGCTACAACTGTTTCGAGTCCCATGGACGTGATTCCTGTTCAAAAGTTAAACGATATTCAGAACACGAAGAGTAATATCAATGCCACAACGAGCCCGAAAATTACGATTGATTCCGGAATAACGGTCATTAGCAAACCTTTACCAAAAAACTTTGGATCTTCTGCCATAGCACCGATGGCTGCAGCGCCAATGCTCTGCTCGCCAATACCAGCGCCAAGACCTGTTAGTCCTACTGCTATACCTGCACCAAGTGCAATAAATCCTGCTGCTTCAGCTGCTACCATATTTTTTCATTCCTCTGTATATTTTCGTATAAAGCCAAACGGATCATATTTTGTTCCGCCGCCTTCATAAAATTTAGTGAAAAATTCCACGTACTGCAACCTTAACGAGTGCAGTCCAGGGCCTATAATTCCAAGAAGTAAATTGATGGTGTGACCAAATATCAACACCAGTATGCCTATTACAATAAACACTCCCCCTTGTGAAAAAAGTACATCCCTGCAGATGGTATTTACTGCAAGGGCAATGCCTGCTGATGAGAGCCCTATCGCGAGGAGCCTTGCGTAGGAAAAGATGTTGCTCAAAAGTGTTGGAATCTCCATGATCGCTATAACACCCTCACCTTTAACCAGAAGGATGATTCCGATTATCCCAAACACAATTCCTGATGCAAAGACTGGATCCTGTGTGTTTAAGACGTCCCCCCCAAGTATTGCTGGCATGGCAGTTACAATTGCCATAATTCCGCCAAAAAGTATCATAAGCCAGCACAGCTTTTCAGTCACAGCATGTTTAAAACCATGCTCAATGGCAACATTCCTAATTCCAAGGAGCAAGCCAAGCGTCACATGGATTATTCCTATGCCAAACACCAGAACAAGTAGTAGCTCCACTGATGCGAATCGATGCACAGGGAGATGTAACGCTCCAATGTGTGGACCAGAAATACCAAGAATGCCGGTTTCCACAGCTCCATGATGCACCATATTAAACAATGGTGCCCCAAAGAATTCACCATATATTATACCAAATATGATCGTTGAGAAAGCTGAGTACAAAAGAATAATTGCAAGCTCGTGCAGCCCCCCGGATTTGACCTTTGACATTATAGTCCATGAAAGAAAGATAAGTAACACACCATAACCAGTGTCTCCAAGCATAAACCCGTAAAACAGAGGAAATGTAATAAACAGAATTAATGAAGGATCTATTTCTTTGTATTTTGGTGTGGCAAATGTGTCGACAAGCAGCTCAAAAGGTTTTACTGCTTTTGGGTTGTCAAGTGATATCGGTGCATCCTTCACTTCTTCATCCTCAAGCTTTGATGCATATACATTGCCAGCACCTCCTTCGATTGTTTTTTCAAAATCGTCATATTTGTTAATTGGTACCCAGCCATCAACAACAAAAGCATGATCGCTTGTAGCGAATCTAAGCGGTGCTTCTGATTTTTGTGTTTCTATTGTAAGATATTCTTCTGATGCAAGCATAAACTTTGCATATTCTTGCTTGAGTCGAACGAGTTCAGATTCAGCGTTTGTTAACTTTTCGGTTAGCTCTGCTTTTGCTGCTGCCATTTCTTCGAGTGCTGCCTGCGGATTACCTATCAGTTCCGGTGGCCTGATTTCTATATAAGTACTATCATTTTGCAGTATTTTGTTTATCTCATCTTCTTTTTCCTTTGCAACTGCTACCGCAATAATTTTCTTACCTTCAATTTCTCCAGTGTACATTTCATACTGGCTTGTTTCTGCTTTTATTGCATCTTCGATGTTGCTGTCGATAAAACCAACGAAGACCTTTATCGACTGGTACCCGGTGTAATCTTCAAGTGACAGCGGCAGTGAAGCCAGTGGTTTTATTGTGTCTTCGATATCCTGCTTCTGTTTCAATTCTGTTTCTATTTTTCGCATCAAATTATGCTGTTTTAAAACTTCCTCTTCAAGTTGTGAGAGTGTGGATTCTATCTGCGATGGAAGCTCTTTTGCTGAGATTTTTTTGTCAAAACCAGCCTCTTCCTCGCTTCCAAGCTGGTTTTCTATTGAACGTAATGTCACAAGATGCTCTGAGAATTTTGATGCCATTGATCCTGGTTTTCCAATCTTGAAACCAGCTTCCTCCTCGTCATAGTCGATGATATGAAGAAGGTTTAGCTTGTGAAGGTTCTCTATTGTTTGATCAAGTGCATCACTGGTACCAACGACCACCACCCGTGTCATTTTTTCAGGTTTAAGCATTAAACTATAGTCCTCTCAAATTCATTGACCAGGAAATCCACTGCATCATCCATGTTTTTCTGTGATTTTTGTCTGAAAATATCAGCTTCCTTGGCTCCAGCAGAGATTATTTTCTCCCGTTCTTCTTTGATCAATTCTTTCGTATTTTCGAGTGTTTTCTTTCTATACTTGTTTGATTCCTCTTTCGCAGTTTTTATGATTAAATATGTCTGGTCGTTTGCCTCTTTAATTTTTCTCTCTTTTTCCTGCACGGCATCTAAGACCATTTTGTTCACATCTTCCTCTGCTTTTTTTATCTGCGATAGTATCTCGGTTTTAGCCATTGTAATTCCTCCCACGCACGGTGTGATGAACCTGAAATTATTCCTTGAATAGCATATCCACTATATAAACCACTCGGTTTTCAACTCTTAATCAGGCAGGTTTGTGTAAATATTTGTCAAAATATTTCGTGATCGTAAGCTTTGTGTGGGGTGCGCTTATGAGAGTTACGTGCGGAGGGGTTCTGATATTGTTTGATCGACGATCTAATATTCTATCAAAACCTGAATGGACATTGCCAAATAATTCATCAGCGTTCAGATGCTTCCGAAGTTTTATTTTTGTTTTGCTCATGCAAAACACCACCCTTTAAATTTCGAATTTAGCGACACTATCTGGATTTACTCTATTTTTTTAACGTGTAGGAAAGTATAAAACGCACAATATTCTCTTGCACTCGATTGCTGACGCAATCGAGAATCAAAGGTTATTGATAACTCTGCACAACAAAGTTGTGCAGTTTCTTGATCGAGCAATTGTACATAAATGTTGACGAACGTATAAGGAATCGATCCTTTGACTGCATGCGTTTACGGTCACAACGGAAACTGCTGTTATTTAACCAACACAAGTAATCAGCCTTTTTCCCATTACTTTACTATTAATATTTCATCATTTATTTTTATTATCTTTACTTCTCTCCTATCGTCTGATATAAAAGCTGGTTTTCTCATGGTGATGGTTTTATAGGTATCAGGGTCCATTATTTGTACAGAAGTCTTATCACTACTGATTAATATTGCTGTTTTTGCATCATCTGCTCCAGCGATTTTTTTTGCCTGTTTCATTTGTTCTTTATGCAGTGTCACTGAAACATCGCTCAAAAGGTCTACAGCAGTGATGTTTTTTCCGATCCTTGTAACATTGAGGTAGCTGCTGTTACACTTTATTATGTCGCCCTCCTTAAACCGCGGCAGTCTCAGTGCGTATGTCATACGATACACATCTCTGCCGTCTTTTCTTCCAACAAGTTTATTTGACTCAGTGAGGGTAGCTGCATACACAATGACCAGTTTTCTACAGGCGTTTTTGGCTGCTTTGTTTGAGGCAATGTAGAAGTTTGTTCCCTCTTTGAGTTTTTCTGTTCTTGTTATAAGAGCTAAACGGTCCCCCTGCCTATTGATTCGCTCAAGCAGTTTTTGTATTATTTTGCTGCATTCCTGTACTTCCGTTTCTGTTGGAATGCGACTATCCCCCCGCAATTGAATAATAGCTTCGTAGTATCCACCTGCAATTCTATTGCACACACCACAGGTTTCAAAATGTATTTGTACCTGAAGCAGTCCGTCATAAATAACAGGTTTTCCGGATAATATCGCTTCTGCATGGATGTGAACAGGATAAATGGAATGCCCATAATGTTCAACTTCCAATTCAATAGATGAGTTTTCAGCAAAGCTCTCAAGCTTGATGTTTTCTTTTGCTACAGCTAATACAATATCGTTAACCGAAACTGTCTGGTTTTTACTATAAATCCACTGACCCTTTTTGCGATATGCACTACAGACTGGACATACATGTATTGATACTGCATTCGGGTGGTGAAGTAATGATACGAATTCGTGAACCACTGGCATCTACTCAAATATTCTTTGTTTCTGCACATGGAGTGCGTAAGTTCGTTATATCTTGTCTTTTGTAATTGTTTGCTCTCTTCCAGCTCCCAATGATATGCTGGTTATTGGTATCTTTGCTACGTTTTCTATGTATTGTATGTAGTCTCTTGCCGCACCAGGCAATTCACTATATTGCTTGATGTTAGTTATATCCTGATTCCAGCCTTCAAGTTCGGTATACTCCGGGCTGACATTGGCAAGCTCGTGTGTTTGCAGTGGTGGATACTTAAGTGTTTTCCCGTTTAGTTTGTAGACTGTGCAGATTTTAACCGGACTAAGTTTAGTCAGTACGTCCAGTTTTGTCAGGACCAGTTGTGTGTAACCATTAAGATTAATAGCTTTACGAAGCATAGGTAGGTCAAGCCAGCCGCATCGTCTTGGTCGCCCTGTAGTAGTACCGTATTCGCCTCCGTTTTCACGTATCTGATCGCCAATTTTTCCACCAAGTTCTGTAGGAAGTGGTCCCTCCCCGACCCTTGTAATATATGCTTTCACAATGCCTATAACGTTAGTCACTCTGGTTGGTCCGATGCCGAGATTTGCACATGCTGAACCAGCTATGGTACTTGAAGAAGTAACGTATTTCTGGGTGCCGTGAATAACATCAAGGTATGTACCCTGTGCACCTTCAGCAAGCACATTTTCCCCTCTCTTCAAAGCGTTGTGTATCTCATAGGAAACATCTGTGATGTAAGATTTGAGGGTTTGTCCAAGTTGAATATATCTGTTTACCCAATCTCCTTCTATTTTGTCTGAATCTCCGCCAAAGCTTGCTATTGCTTCTTTTTTCTGTGGAAGCAGCTCTTCAAGCCGTTGTTTAAATCTATGTTTATCTATTATGTCTGCTAATTGTATTTCAT
>CAJHIR010000036.1 GCA_905067535.1 Candidatus Argoarchaeum ethanivorans | reverse complement strand
GCAGACCAAAATGCCCAAGATGGGTTGAACAAATACCAGAGATTACATATTTTGAACCAAGAGGGAACTCTTCACCAGGGCTTGCTGCTGTCTGCCTCTCGGTAGAAGAGCTTGAAGCAATAAGACTTGTCGACCTTGAAGAACTACAACAGGGAGAGGCGGCAGTGAAAATGGGCATCTCAAGAAAAGCTTTATGGACTGAGCTTCAGAATGCAAGAAAAAAGGTGGCTGGTGCATTAACATCAGGTAGAGCAATAGAAATTAAAGGAGGAAACTACGTGTTAGATTTAAAGAGAAAATTTGAATGCTACAACTGTCAACATGGATGGGAAGAGGCGTTTGGAACGGGAAGACCAGAGACGTGTCCTGCATGTGGAAGCGTAAATATACGATCGGCACACACTAATCGAGGATATGCAGGAGAAAGACACGGTTTTAGAGGCGGTGAATAATATGGCTGACGAAAATGATAAAAACCCCACACCCCCCACGATGGAAGTTAACCTTGAACACATCAAGCACAAGATTGCTGTTATGAGTGGAAAAGGTGGTGTTGGTAAAAGCACAGTTGCAGCTAACCTTGCATTCACACTTGCGTGGAAAGGCTATTCAGTTGGTCTGCTTGATGTTGACATTCATGGACCAACCATCCCAAAAATGCTTGGTGTAGAAAAAGAGAACATTACATTCGACAGTGATCATAAAATGCTTCCTGTGAAGATATCAGAGAAGATTAAGCTTGTGTCGATGGCTTTCCTCTTAGAAGACGAGGATTCGCCTGTGATATGGCGAGGCCCTATAAAGATGGGGGTGATCCGGCAGTTCCTTGAAGATGTAAGATGGGGAGAACTTGATTATCTGATAATCGATTTGCCACCAGGAACCGGTGATGAGCCGTTAAACATCGCGCAGATGCTTCCTGACAGTTATGCTCTTATCGTGTCAACTCCCCAGGATGTTGCACTGTTAAGCGTTAGAAAATCGATAAACTTTGCAAAGATGTTAAACATGCCGATTATCGGGATAATCGAAAACATGAGTGGTTTTGCGTGTCCACACTGCGGCAAAAGAAGTGATATTTTTAAAACAGGAGGTTGTGAACAAGCAGCAAACGAATTTAAGCTGCCGTTTTTGGGAAAAGTGCCCATTGATTCAAGAATTGTAGAGACTGGGGATGATGGAATACCATTTGTGTTAAAATATAAAGAATTACCATCCAGCAAGGTATTTGAAGAAATCGTAGACAAAGTAGAGAATTTTGTTGAAAAAACTTAGAAGATTTTAAGAACTAAATCATGTCAGAATTTTTTGATTTGAATGTCGGATATGTTTCTTTTAAAAATCCTGTTGCACTTGCTTCAATGGCTGGAATCACAGATTCTGAATTTGCAAAAAAGACGGCACAAGATGCCGGTTTGATTGTGATTGGCGGCTACAATCTTGATGAAGAGACAAATCATGCTGCCAAGATCATGAGTGGTCATGGAAGAAAGGAATTTATTTCTGAAGAGCCGATGGATCTCATTGAGTCTGAGCTCTTAAAGCTTCAAGATATTGACAGTGTGGTAGCTCTCAATGTACGTGCAGTGAATGCTGAAACTTACATGCGTGCTGCAATCTTAGCGCGAAAGTATAATGCTGTGCTTGAACTGGATGCTCACTGCCGTCAGCCTGAGATTATGAGCCTTGGTGCAGGCCAGGAACTGGTTTTTGATTTTGGTAAGCTTAAAGGTATTATTCATAAAATAAAAAAGACTGGCGTTGTATTATCGGTTAAAGTGCGTTCTAACGTGGTTAATAATCTCATGCTTGCACAGTTGATAGAAGAAGCAGGTGCGGATATTCTCCATTTTGATGCGATGGGCGCACAGGGTTCTGATCTTCGTTCTTTGAAAGATGTCAGGGATGCCACATCAAGGATATTTTTGATTGGGAATAACTCGGTTCGTGACTTTGAAGATGCACAGAAGATGTTTGGGCGTGGAGCAGACATGGTTTCGGTTGCGAGAGGGGCACTTGAAAACCCCGGTATTTTTCAGGAGATTGTGTCCTCAACTTCGGCAGTTCAAAGACAGACTGGATGGTACAATGCACCAAAGCATATCTGTGGTGGTGGAGACCTGCGAGGTCTTACTTTTTGCTGCCTGCCAGTAAAACCATGTGTTGTGCATGCTGCTTTGAAAAAAATAGGCATGACCGCAAAAGAGTTTGCAGAGCTTAAACTGGACTTTGTTAAGGGCACGCCACTGCAATATGGCGAAGGTACGTGTTTTGGAACAATGGCATGGTGTTGTAAAGCAACCAAGCCATGCTTTCTTAGGGACAACGTGCTTGATGCAATCGGGTTATCTATTGTAGAATACACGCTGCTTAAAAAACGAATGGCAGAACACATTCTCTCACACAGAAAGAAACTTGTTTCAAATGATGCCTGATTATATTGCACAGTGTGCTAGTCTCGCAATGGCACTTGAGGTTTCAGCCACACCCAAACCGGGAAATATTGACAGGGAACACAACTATCCAGACACACGATACGAACACTTCCTTGCATCAGTTGTTGCAGCATACCCGATTATCAGGGAAGCAGCAACCCAAAAAAAAAAGCTTTGGAGAGCTATTAGCAAAGGCTGTCAGTGAAAGCAACTTATGGCAGAATGGGGGAAACACACACTTTGGAGCATTCATATTGTTAATCCCTCTTGCAATGGCAAAAGGGAGTATGGCAGAAGCATATAAAATCGTGAAAAACACAACTGTAGAGGATGCTATTTATTTTTATCAAGCCTTTGCAAAAGCAAATGTGAAGGTAGCACCAGTAAGCAGGTTAAGCCTTGAGGGTGCCCACACAATAACACAAATACAACAACAAAACAAAACACTCTACCAGTTGATGCAGATAGCAGAACATGGTGATGAAATCGCAGGAGAGTGGACACACGGATTTCCCCTAACAAAAAAAGCACATCAACTTTTGACCACCAACGTCAAAGACACAGACATCAACGAATCAATCGTCAAAACATATCTTGAGATTCTAAAAGATCATCCGGACACGTTTATCCAGACAAAACACAACAAAGCAACAGCAATACAAACATCAAAAAAAATCAGCAGCAATCGTAGATAAAATACACAAACAGGGATATTTAGCGACGCTTCCAGAAATAAAAGAGTTTGATAAAGAGTTGCTATCAAAAAAAAATAAACCCGGGCTCAACAGCAGACATCATAATATCAGGACTCTTTTTATTACTGCTTGGAGGCTACCGATTCTGACAACTGACCTTGAAAAACTTGGAATATACGATGGAATAAATGAGATTATCGCAGTTACAACAAACAAGAGTAAAACAGCAAATGCTGCACCAATTGGACTTTACAAACACAAACACAAACACGACCTTCAAATACATTTGTATCAAAATAAAACTAGGGAAAACCTCGAACACATTGAGTACCTCACAGCAAACATCACACAGGATCCAATACTCATCGTAACAAGCGCACTGTCAACACTCCCGCAGGAAACATATACTGAGATAGAATACCAGCAGCAAAAATATCCAGTACTAAAAAACGCAAGCACATCGATTCTACTAAAAGTAAAACAACAAAACGAGACTACTTTCACACTACAACCACTAACAGGTGCAGCAAAAAAGCAAACAGCACGTGCAATAAATCGAGGGTTTTTCGCAGTAATCGAGGCAACGGTATACGCCACACGCTACGTACTGTTCCATGGCAAAGAACAGCTTCGCTCTATAAAATACTACAACACCATCGTCAACAAATGTGGTTCACCAGCAGAAATCGAAGCGATGAACATATTATGCCAGCTCTGCAACATCGAGTTGGATAGCAGTTTGCTGTAAAAAGAGACGGATTGATTGAAGCATTGGTCTATATTTTGAACATGCTCGAGTAAGTTGCGAAGACAGTAGTGCCATTGATCTGTGATGCAGCACTGCACAACTTCGTCGTGCAGAAATATAATAATAATAAGTTGCAGAGACAGTAGTGCCATTGATCTGTGATGCAGCTTCCTGCTGGCAGTATATTGAATGATCGTGATTTATTTATATCACCATAACCATTCTTAGATATGCAGTGATTGAAATACATGCAGTGATTGAAGTTATTCTGAGTGCGTTATGGCTCATGCTCCCGGCATATATTGCAAACCCAACAGCAGTGGTATGCGGAGGTGGAGCTTCGATTGACTTTGGCAGGAACTTTGTCGACGGGAAACGTATTCTTGGAGATGGTAAGACCTATCGAGGGCTTGCAGGAGGGGTCATCTGTGGAACAATTCTTGGAATAATACAGATGAACACCTCGCTTGCCGGGCGGTTTGGAGGTTTTACATTACTTGCGGTATTCTCTCTATCTTTCGGTGCACTGCTTGGAGATATGTGCAAAAGTTTTATTAAACGTCGTCTCGGCTTCAAACGTGGAGCGAAATTTATGATAGCAGACCAGCTCGACTTTGTAATAGGTGCATGGATACTAACATATTTATTACAGGGATCGTGGTTTATCGAACACTTCACAGCAACCACGATGGTTATAATATTAATAATCACTCCAGTTCTACATAGAATTACAAATCTTATCGGGTACCATGTTAAACTTAAAAAAGAGCCATGGTAATTGGAGCCTAAGTCCTCAGGGCCAAAGACCAAAGTGTGCATTAAGCGCTAACAGTGTTATAGCTATTGCTATACTAACAGATACTACTGTTTTTGGAGTAAACAGCATCTTCGTTTCTTCAGAATCAAAGTACCGCATGAGCCCTGCGGAAGACATCAAGCCGCTTTCACTTTTTTTTGCTGCCATTATATGCTTAACTATTGTGTTATTGTATTTTAATGTACCGTCCAAAAATAGCTTCACAAAAAACCCATCTCTACATCCCAGTGGTTTATGCCATAAAAATTCCAAATTATATTTATGGAGTAGTATACTTTGTTTATTGTTTTGAGAGATTTTCTTTATGGTATTCTTTGATGGGTTTTATGGTAATTTTTTCGAGTTTCATGGCTACTATGGCATCGGCTGATGCGAGAGCCGCCTGGATTGTAGTAATGTAAGGTATTTTGTAGTCAACGGCCGCTCTTCGTATCTGGTATCCGTCGCTTCTTGATTGTTTGTTTGTGGGTGTGTTAATTATTAGCTGCACCTTGTTTTCATGTATCAGGTCAACCACATTTGGGCTTCCTTCACTTACTTTTTGTATCGTTTCCATCTGTATGCCTTTGCTCTGAAGGTATGCTGCTGTGCCCTTTGTGCCAATCAAACGCAGTCCTGCTCCCTGCAACTTTCGTGCGATTGTTGCAATGTGTTCTTTATCTTTCTGTCGTATGGACATGAACACTGTGCCTTTTAATGGGAGTTCGTTTTCTGCGCTCAACTGTGCTTTGAAAAACGCATGGGCAAAGTTTGTGTCTATTCCCATGACTTCGCCAGTGCTTTTCATTTCTGGTCCAAGAAGTGGGTCTGCGCCTGGTAATCGGTCGAAAGGTAGTAACACTTCTTTTACTGACACGTTTGCTGGTACTACTTCCTGTGTGTAGCCAAGTTCCTGTAGGCTGCGTCCCATTATTACTTTTGCAGCAATCTTTGCAAGCGGCAGTCCGGTTGCTTTGGATACGAAGGGTATGGTTCGACTTGAGCGGGGATTTGCTTCAAGCACGTACACTGTATCGTTTTTGTATGCCATTTGAATGTTAACCAGTCCTTTCACATTCAATGCTATGGCTATCTGCTGCATGTACTCGCGAACTTTTCCCAGTATGTGAGATGGAATTGTTTGTGGTGGTATAACACAGGCAGAATCACCTGAGTGAACACCTGCTTCTTCTGTGTGTTCCATTATTGCACCGATTAACACATCCTCTCCGTCACACACTGCATCAACATCGATTTCAATTGCGTTCTCAAGAAAGTCGTCGATTAGTACCGGGTGATCGTTGGATACTTTGACTGCTTCAGTCATGTATCGCGTGAGATCTTTTTCATCGTACACGATTTCCATAGCGCGCCCTCCAAGAACGTATGAAGGACGTACAAGTACCGGATACCCGATACGATTTGCTTCAGTATATGCTTCAGTAGTAGAAGTTGCACATCCGCCATCCGGCTGTGGGATACCAAGTTTTTGCAGCAGTGTGTTGAAACGTTCCCGATCCTCTGCCATGTCCATGTCCTCCGGAGTTGTGCCAAGTATGCAGGTTTGCAGGTCGCTTCTGCGGGTTAATTCCTGTTGCAGTGGGAGTGCAAGGTTTACTGAGGTTTGACCGCCAAATTGTACGATAACACCATAAGGATGCTCTCGCTCGATAACATTAATCACATCTTCGAGTGTGAGCGGCTCAAAAAATAGTTTGTCTGACGTGTCATAGTCTGTTGACACGGTTTCAGGGTTGTTGTTGATGATGTGTGTTTCAATCCCCTCTTCTCTAAGAGCGGTTACTGCGTGAACTGTACAGTAGTCGAATTCTATTCCCTGCCCGATTCGTATTGGACCTGAGCCAATGATTAAAACCTTCTTTCTGCTGCTCTCGACAGTTTCGCATTCGTCCTCGTAAGTTGAGTAGTAGTAAGGCGTTGCTGCTGCAAACTCTGCTGCACAGGTGTCAACCATTTTATATGTGGCAAGTATGCCACTTTGTAGGCGTTGGTCATTAATCTCTTCCCTCTTTTTGCCGGTGAGTTCTGCAATCCGCGCATCTGTGAAGCCGTTTTGCTTTGCTTTCTTAAGGAGTGCAGGATGAAGTTGAGTTCGCTTCAGCTCGTCTTCTATTGTTACCTGCACAACTTCGTTGTGCAGAGGTAACCGGTATCCTTTGACTCTCGATTGCGCAAGCAATCGAGTGTGCCGCAGTTCGTCTTCCATCGTTACGATGTTTTTAATCTTCCGGATAAAAAAAGGATCAATGTTTGTGAGGCAACTAATCTCCGCTACACTCATATCGCTTTGCAGTGCCTTGTATATGGCAAAGAGACGCTCGTTAGTCGGGTGTTTAAGAATGTCTACCAGTTCATCGTGTGTCCAGTTTCCATATCCAAAGTCCATACTAATGTCAAGTGAACGCACTGCCTTCTGTAGAGATTCTTCAATCGTACGCCCGATTGCCATCACTTCCCCGGTGCTCTTCATGGCAGTTGTAAGGTGATTATCTGCGGTCGCGAATTTATCAAATGGCCAGCGTGGAATCTTCACAACTGTGTAATCAATGGTTGGCTCAAAGGAGGCTGGCGTTTTTTTGGTCACATCGTTTACAATCTCATCAAGAGCAAGTCCAATAGCTATCTTTGCTGTTACTCGCGCTATAGGGTAGCCTGTTGCTTTGGATGCAAGGGCTGAGGAGCGAGATACACGCGGGTTAACTTCAACAATTCTATACTCTCCATCCTTTACAGCAAACTGGATGTTGCAGCCACCTTCAATTCCAAGGCTTCGTATGATTTTAATGGATGCGCTTCGAAGCATCTGGTGTTCGTTGTCAGTTAAAGTCTGGGATGGTGTGACAACAATTGACTCGCCGGTGTGAATGCCCATCGGGTCAATATTTTCCATGTTACAGATTACGATACATGTATCGTTTTTATCCCGCATGACCTCGTACTCAAACTCCTTCCATCCAAGCACACTCTCCTCGATTAACACCTGGTGAATTCTTGAACGGTTGAGCCCAAGCGCTGTGATCTTGTAAAGGTCATCAGGCGTATAGGCAATACCACCTCCAGCACCGCCGAGTGTGTAAGCAGGGCGAATGACAACCGGGAGTCCAAGTGTTTCTATTAGTTTTTCAGCTTCGTTAATTGACGTTACAGCCTTGCTTCTTGGAACAGGTTCCCCAATATCAATCATTGTACGCTTGAACAGGTCACGGTCCTCGCTATCGCGAATCGCAGAGAGTGGCGTGCCAAGGAGTTTCACACCGTACTGTTCAAACACACCCATGTCAGCAAGCTCGCTTACCACGTTAAGACCGGTCTGACCCCCGAGTCCGGCAATCACACCGTCAGGCTTCTCTTTTTCAATAATCTGCGCAACCACTTCCGGTTTAATCGGCTCAATGTACACAGCATCAGCCATGTCGGGGTCGGTCATAATTGTTGCAGGATTTGAATTCACAAGCACCACTTTAATTCCTTCCTCGCGAAGAGAGCGGCATGCCTGCGAACCGGAAAAATCAAATTCGGCAGCCTGGCCAATGAGAATCGGACCAGACCCTATCAACAGCACCTTTTTAATATCAGTTCGCTTCGGCATCTCCTTATTTCACCATCCGAACAACCCGGTCAAAAAATAATGCTTCAGTATCCAACGGACCGGGATGCGCCTCGGGATGATATTGCACAGACATAATCTCAAGATAGTTATGTGAAATACCCTCGACAGTGCCGTCGTTAACATTCACCTGTGTCACTCTTGCATCAGCAGCTTCAACAGAGTCAGCATCCACTGCAAACCCGTGATTCTGCGAGGTGATATGCACAATCCCACTTTCAAAATCCTTAACAGGCTGGTTGGCACCGCGATGGCCAAACTTAAGTTTATACGTCTCAGCGCCAAGTCCAAGTGCAATAACCTGGTTTCCCAGGCAAATTCCAAAAATCGAAACAGTGCCTGCAAGCTCTGAAACCACACGAGTAGCATCTTTCGCCATCCGCGGATCGCCAGGACCATTTGAAATCAGCACGGCATCAGGCTTCAAATCAATCACTTCTTGCGGCTTTGTAGTTGCAGGGACAACTGTCAGTTTTACGCCCCGCTTCTTCAAACTTTCAATCATGTTTCTTTTGATGCCAAGATCAATCACCACAAAATGCGGGGCACCACTCAGCCCCCGGATAGAATAAGACTCCTTGCAGGTAACCTGTGATATCAAATCAAGCTCAGTTATTATCTGATGTGCTCGCGCACGATTTACCGCTTCTTCACAATCATCACTCCCAACAATGAGGGCAGCACGCATCGCACCACTTTCCCTTGTCTTAATCGTTAGCATCCTGGTATCAACACCAGCGATGCCAGATTTATTCTCACTTTCTACAAACTCAACAATACTCTGCTTCGACAGGCGGTGAGATGGAACAGGGCAAGCCTCGCGCACCACGATAGCCTCGGCTTTCATACCAGCAGACTGGAATGCCTCACCATTCACACCATAATTTCCAATAAGAGGATATGTGAACATGAGAATCTGACCAGCGTATGATGGGTCAGTAAGAGCCTCTTCATAGCCAGTATACTGCGTGGAAAACACTAGCTCGCCACATACGACACCTTCTTTGCCAAAACCAGTACCAACAACAGCGGTACCATCTTCAATACCTAACACAGCGTCCATAAATACCTGTATAACTTCGTTGTGCAGCCACACACTTCGTGTGCGGAAACAACTCCTAATTCTCGATTGCGTTCAGCACTACACACTTTGTTGTGTAGAACCGCACACACCGTATGTGGAAACAATTCTCGATTGCGCTAGCAAACGAGTTCTTATTTTATTTAAGCGCCACCGCCTTCAGTGAGTAACCCATCTGACACTGTGGACGTTCTTCATTAAGTAGTTCAACAATCGTGTACTTGTCACCAACATTTAGTCCTACCGGGTGGCAACGATCATAGTCTGCACAATCAAATTCACTGCAGTCTGGCGGCTCGTATACAATTTTTGAACCATTAAATGCTTTTTTCGAATCAACAAGTGCTACTGTTTGACCTGGTACCACTTCAACAGCATATACTCCAATATCGTGGATAGCACACTTGTGCACCTGCTCCTTCTTGACGCTTGCGATCCGGTATTTATTTCCTACCTTCAGGTTGTTGCAGGTGTTTTTTAACTTACAACCTTCGCATTCAGCAGCAGGACCATAAAAAATAAATTCATTTCCTACTATTGCAAGTCTGGTTCCAATAAGAGTTATTATAGAGTTCAAATCAACCATTCTCAATTTCACCTTGTAACATATAATTGATACACTCCTGATATAGATGTTTTCATCAAAAACTCCAAACCTTGACACCAGTGAAGAATAATATAATAACATCTCTCGTGTCGCAGCTAAACGCTGGAGGGATATTTGCACATTCTCTATGATTTTCAACCACAAGATTTAAACTGTTACTTACTCTTAGTCATATCTTCAACTGTGAAACACACCAAGCATAATCCAGTCCAACACAATCACCATCAAACGCTTAAGCCTTCATCAACGCTATTTCTTTTGTTTTTTTTTATGAATCCGTACTTTTTTGCATATTGGAAGTAGGAATTAAGGCTTTCGA
>CAJHIR010000035.1 GCA_905067535.1 Candidatus Argoarchaeum ethanivorans | reverse complement strand
ATATCGATAAAATTTAAAAAGTGCAAGGCTAAGAGCCTCGAAAAGTTTTTATAATCCTGTGATAAAGTAAGTCGTGGACACTCGTGCTTAATGGTATGTCTTGTACCCAAGTACGGGGTATAGTTCGTGACTTAAACACCTTCACCACACTTACTCAACCTTTATATGTAATTCATACCTACATATTATTAGAAACTGTGATATATATGATTCATTTTGAAGAAATTGTTAATAAAAAATTAAGGGATATTATTGTCTATTTTACCTTTAAAATGAAATATTTGACCTTAATACGTCTTATAAAATTGATTTATATTGCAGAAATTTATTCTATAGAAAAATTTGGCAGAAGATTGACGGAGGTAGACTTTCTCAACTATCACTATGGCCCTTGGAGTTCTGAGATTGACTCTACAGGAGAGATACTATCTGGTGATGATATCTTAATCGAGTTTGATAGAACTCCTCAAGGTTATGATGCTTCTTTCTTTAAACCGAATGTAGATAAAACTGCTATCAACCTTTCTGAGGAAGATATATCTATACTAGATAATGTCATAAAAGAATGGGGATTGAAAAAGACCGGGAATATAATCAGATTTGTAAAATCTACGCCTTTGTATAAGAATTCCGGATTTGGAGAATTGATAAATTTCGATGAATATATAGAGGAATGTAGATCTGTGCTAGTTGAAAGTGATAATAAAATTCTTTCTGGCGTCCATGAGGCAATAGAAGAATATAAAAAAGGCCTTGGAAAAACCTTTGAAACAAAAGATAAGCTCTTAAAACATCTTCAAAGTTTGTAGATGGTTTTATGGGCTTTACATATCGTACAGAACCCCAATTCGATAAGAATTTTAAGAGATTGACTAAGAAAGACAAGGATTTGAAAGAAAGAGTACTAAGTAAGATCGAAGACATATGTACAAATCCAAGGACAGGAAAGCCTTTGAGAAATGAGCTTAGAGGCATGCGAAGAGCTCATATTGGTTCTTATGTGATTATTTATGCAATCATTGGAAATGAGATTGTCTTTATGAACTTTGATCATCATGATTTTGTATATAATTGATGATAAAAACAAATCCCCCACAAACACCGTGGATGCCTCTGATGATCGCTGTAAGCGATTCCACCCCTCTCATCCATTTTGGAACGATCAAGCGACCCCATCTTCTTCGATCCATGTAGGGTCAGATAGCAAGTCCTATATACCAAACAGACAAAGAATCCACCATGGTAATGAGAACGATTGAGATCAAGGAAATCAAATACGAAGTGGACAAAGAGCGGAGGGGGGGCGTAATATCCCGATTGAAGGAATTATACAGAGACCAGCTCGACATATTCACGGAAGGGGATTTTGTTGGTGTCCGGGGTGATCTGCATAACTACAAAAGAAGAAGTAGAATATTATGGATAATGAGTGGTGGCAAACATGGGAAGGATTTACCGACCTGTTGAGATTGAATGTGGCAATAGGAAAGCCACGACTGTCGCAATTATAGATACCGGTGCTGACGAAACTGTGATTAGCGAACGGTTAGCAGGTAAAGTTAATTCTGACTTATATGGCGTTTTCAAGGCGATCTGTGCTTCAGATACCATGTTGGAAGGAAAGTATGCTGACGTAACGATCAGGGAACTGTGGAGCAGAGTTGAGATCGTAATGGCTGTTGGTGTTTCTGATAAACCTTTTGGGACGGATGACATTGATGATGAAGGGGTTGAAGCGATACTCGGGGTCGATTTCTTGCAGGAAACAGAAATGCCTCTTGATTTTGGTTATTGACACATTGAATAACTATGTGTGCAGGCAACGCATTGATTGCGTTATGCACCCAAACACCTATCAAAAATATTCATAGCTAACCAACCCCCATAATCTTATGGTTCATATCCCGGTATTCCAGACACCCACAAAAATTTAGGCAACTATCAGACACAGCAGAGGTCTCGAACATGCATATTAAAAAAACCATAACTCTCCCAAAAGAACTGGAAAAGTGAAGTAGAAAACCCTCTTATAGGTACAGATTACTCAAATCTCTCGGCCGCCATAAGAGAGGGGTTCAGAAAGATTCTCACGGAGTACAAGAGAAAAAATGAGGTTTAGATTGCTGCAACCCTCTGCAAAGAGGGAAAAATAACGCTGCGGGAAGCTGCTGCCATAATGGATGCCCTTGTGCGAAAAACTCCTGAGGAGCTTGGTTCAGAGGGGCTGTGTATCTGGGATACGGAATAGGAGAACCCGGGAGAGGATCTTGGATGATCGCTATAAGTGATTCCACCCCTCTATCTATTTTGGAACGATCAAGCGACCCCATCTTCTTCGATCCATGCACGGGCAGGTCATAATCACAGAGGTGGTGCACCGGGAAGTAGTAACAGAAGGAATCACTCTTGGTGACGGATGCCAATCTTTTTGGAAAAGGCGATTGGGGACTATTATATTAATTTCTGAGATTAAAAGAAAGGGGCGCACATCCAATCTCTATCTACCATATTTTGATTTATATTCTCTTAAAGCACGTTTTGATGAGTGCCACACTCTTCCAATCTTAACTGCATCCAAAACTCCTTGTCTAGCTCGCAGGCTCAAGTATTCTTGAGAATATGTAGTATCCTCGCCAAGTTCTTTCAGAGGTAGCAATTCATCAATTCCACCAAAGATTGATAGATACATTGTGATACTCTCATCCAAAGCTTTTGCAATGAAGTGCACAAATGGAGAAAGGTTTCCATTATCTGCTAACTTAAGAAATCTGTAATATTTTCTTCTATTTTCTATTTTTAGTATTATGGGGGGAAAATTTTTGGAAATAAAGTATAAATTTGTCAGTAACCGTGCTACTCGTCCATTACCGTCTATGAATGGATGAATCTCTACAAATCTATGATGGAGAAAAGCAGCAGTTTCAATAGGATGCATGTTACTTTGACCAATCTTATTGATCAATTCATCCATTAATTTGATGACTTTTGACCAGTCGGGAGGTGTTTTTATCGCACCGGTTATTCTTACATTTTTGGTCCGATATTTTCCTGCCTCTTCAAGAATACCAGCGGTAACAATTTCATGAATCTGCTGTATAACAACATGATCTATTTCTTTATTGCTTTTCGCCATATCTTCCAATAAATCAAATGCCTTTGCATTATTTGTAGCCTCGAGATGCTCTTTTAATGATTTCCCGCCGATCGTCATACCCTCTTCAAGAATAAGCTTTGTCTCTAAAAGCGTAAGGGTGTTACCTTCTATTGCATTTGAATGGTACGTATGGTAAAGACAATACTCTCTATTCAGTTTTTCCACAGCATCTGCTGGTAGTGGGCGTTTTGAATTTAGCATTTGAATTTTTTCGTTAATACGTGAAAGTATACTTTCTTGAATCAATGAAGTGCTGGTATTGGTATTGGACATAATTTACCCTATCAGATATAGGATATAATGATATCTATATATCGGTATCGGTGAAATTTTGGATTTACCGATATCAATGAACACCATTCAATAAACTTGGTGTATAGGGAAGTATAAACGCAACCGTGTTCTCTCGTTACTGAAATTCGATACATGTTTTCTATACACTCGATTGCTTTGCGCAACTCGATTGCTTTGCGCAACTCGATTGCTACGCAATCGAGAGTTATTTCCGCACACGAAGTGCACTCTGCAGAACGAAGTTGTGCAGGAGTAGAAAATTCGGGTTAAATCGTAAAGTATATCGTTGTTCTTGGGAGTATACATTATCAACATACTTTAAACGTGGTGATTGAATGGAACGAATGACAGAACAGGAAATGCTTCGAGCAATATCCCACTGCTTTAAATGCAAGCTGTGTAGTATTGCAGATTTTCACGGCTCTGGAGAAAAATGGTTAGAATTGTGCCCAAGTGGCTCTTACTACGGTTTTAACTCTTTTTATTCGCCAGGACGTCTTGAACTGCTTCGAGAGGTTCTAACAGGAGAGATCAACGAAAAAACAGAGATGCTTATGAAAGTAGCTTTTGGATGTCAGGTGTGTGGTGCCTGTTATGAGCGGTGCAAAGAAGTATCAAAGGTGGAGCTTGATAATGCAAAACTCTTTGAGGAGCTTCGAGCAATTCTTGCAGATAAGGGATGGATTTTAGAAGCACACACGAAGATTAAAGAGCACATTGACGAGACCAATAACGCTTATGGGGTAAGTGAAAAAGTGGAGTATTCTACAACAGGTAGCGATGTGATCTACTTTGTGGGATGTACTGCACGCTATCGGGAGGAGGATATTTCAAAGTCAATGATCAAAGTACTTGATGCAAGTGGTGTTGGCTATACTGTGCTTGCTGATGAATGGTGCTGCGGCTCAACACTGCTTCGAACAGGACAAGTGAGCGCAATAGAAAGCCTCATAACGCATAATGTTGAAGAGATAAAGAAAATAGGCGCAAAAACGATGATATTTACCTGCCCGGGATGCCTCAAGACATTTAAAGAAACCTACCCTGATATGGGGATAGAACTTCTGCATGCATCAGAATACATCAACATGCTCATCGATGAGGGAAAACTTACTCCAAAGAATCTTAATACGTCCATGCCTTATCACGATCCATGCCATCTTGGGAGGCATCTTGGGATTTATGATGCACCAAGAGAGACGTTAAAAAGAATTGGAGTGAACATTAAAGAGCTCCCGCGAAATCGCGCTAATGCATGGTGCTGCGGCTCGGGCGGCGGCGTAAAATCAGGCTTTCCGGATTTTGCAAAATGGACGGCTGATGAACGCGTGAGTGAGATTAGAAAAACCGGCTTCGATGTGGTGGCATCGGCATGTCCATTCTGCAAGAGAAACTTGCAGGACAGTGGAATAAAGGTGTTCGATCTTGCAGAACTGGTCAGTCAATCGCTGTTATGAGGATGAGAAGATGACAATACTTGAACAACTACAAAAAATTGTTGGATCGGGAAATGTTTCTGATGATAACTGGAGCTTTGGGGAGCCAAATTTTTAGGTTACATTTTCCTGATAAACACCTCTTCCGGCATCTCAAAGCATTCCAAATCAAGTGATCCATGAATGCGATCATCGTACCAATCTACAAAGGAAAGAGCTGTATCAAACCGCCATCTATGCCTCTTATATTCCTGAAACCACCGTTCGATCATACCGTTTGTCTCTGGATTATTCTGCTTGAGAATGGAATATGTTTGATCCTTTGAGAGTATGGATTTTGGAAGGAGAACCAGACCTATCAACGTTTGCCACAGCAACAGTCACATCGTCTCTTGCACATTTCACGGTTTTTCAGTTATTGTCTTGACAATTCTTGTTGAACAAATCATACATAATATATAAAACCACAGAGAACACGGAGGGCACAGAGAGTCGCTGTTTTCTCTGTGTACTATGTGCCCTCTGTGGTTGAATTATCCTGACTTTATCGGACTTCTGATTTTTGTCTGAAAATTAAATTGCCTCAACACTATGTCGTTATTTGCCAGGCAAGAACAACAGTTACATTGTCCCTTGCATCCCGATCAAGAGCAGCCTCAACCAGATGTTCACACACATCATCCAGCCGCCCTGAAACCACTGCCTGTATCTCTGTATCTCTCAGTGTATCGCTAAGCCCATCTGAACAAAGAAGAAGGACGTTCTCACCGAGTTCTACTTCGTACAGGTCTGGCCCAACGTCCTTTAGCCCAATCATCTTTGTCACGATGTTCTTGTTAGGATGGTCAAATGCCTCATTCCCTGTGATGATTCCTTGATCCACAAGCTCCTGAACATAGGAATGATCTACTGTTACTCTTCTGATCTGCAAGGCTTCTCTTTCCAGAGATCTCTTTTCAGACTTTTTTACTGCTAAATTACCACCCACAAGATACGCTCTGCTGTCACCAACGTTGGCAACGACACCAGTACCATCATCCCGTAGAAGTGCTGCAACAAGCGTTGTTCCCATGTTGGATCTTTCTGGTGTGAGATCTGCCTGGTAGCAGATCTCGTCGTTTGCTTTTTTAAATCCTTCCTTTAGTAGTGTTTTCATCGCTTCTATTGTCATGCTTTCTGGCTGTGGAATTCCTCTCTTCAAAGTTTCTGTAAGCTCTATTACAGCAAGCCTGCTTGCAACCTCGCCCGCGGCATGCCCCCCAAGCCCATCTGCAACCATGAGAAGGTGAAAGCATCCATCTTGATGTTCAAATGTTATGGTCGAAACAGCATCCTCGTTGTGTTTTCTACCTCCTGCGTCAGTTACCCTGCAGTATCTAATAATGATTTATCACCTCCATTCTACCTTATTAAGTAACATCCCCATCCTCACCTGATGTGCTACAATCGTTGCCTCCTGCACGAACTCTTCACCAATGCCGAGATCATTCTTAACCCTGAACTTAAGATTTTCTGCAAGTTTCTTAACCGCTTCCATCACATCGTCTGGGTTCTCCCAATCCACTTCCATTTTTACCGTCTGGAAAACAATTTTGCTTTCCTCTGCTGATACTGCCAGATAATCGCCTTTACCGGTTATGTTGCAACATTTGACCATGTTTTATCCTTCCCACTCCACCTGTTTGAGGAAGGTTTCCATCTTATCAAGCAGAGGTTCCATGCTTATCTCTTCATTGATCCTGAACTCTACCTGCTCTATCAGTCTGTTCAGTTCCTCCCTGATTGCAGGATCTCTGACCTTACCAAGCGTTGCTCTGAGGGCACGTAAACACTCTCCCGTATCCCCCTGCTTGGCAGCAAAGATCGCAAGGTTGCAATTGGTTGCTATTATCTTATCAGCGTTCTCAGTGAGGTGCAGGCTTTCACCGTAGTTCTTTTTTACGAACTCATAGATCTGCTCCCTGAACTCTCGAAGCGATGGTCTTTTCGTTGGCTCTTTCGAGAGAGATCGCATTATTATATCATCCAGTGATACAACACGATGGTTATTCTCACCCGGAGGATCAGGAGTATAGGTCTTTATCTTCTCTTCAACAACAAACCGTGAATCCGCATCAAAGGGGTTGTTACCTGTGAGCATGAGGTAAAAGGTCAGACCAAGCTGGTAAACATCGGTTTTCTCATTGGAAACCCTCGCTTCAAACATCTCCACCGGGGCAAAGGGGAGTGTGTAACCCTTCAATTCAGATGAAGATGTTGAGATCTTGGCAAGACCAAAGTCAGTGATTTTCGCCTCTCCGATCCTGTTCAGGAGAATGTTCTTTGGCGTGATGTCCCCATGGATTATATGCTTGTTATGGGCGTATTCCAGTCCACGTGCGATATCAAAAATTATCCTGCAGGCACCTTCGATATCAAAAGATCCATTCTTCAAATGGTCATCAAGGTTTTCACCATCGACATACTCTATCTCAAAGTGGGGCTCAGGCTTAAGATATGGCTTTATCAGGCTGACAATGTTTCGATGCTTAAGCTGACGCCAGGTATTGAGCTCTCTGAAAAAGAGCTCGTCTGTCTTCTCATCAAGATTTCTCGGGGCCTTCACTGCAACAATACCTCCATCCTTCCTGACCGCTCTGTAAACATCTGCAAAGCCACCGCCACCGATATACTGAAGCTCAGGATACTTCTCCATGAGTTTCTGTGCTGCTGGTGTTGCTGCTACATGCGACCTGATAGGTTCTCTTCTGAAATCTGCAGCGCCTTTCCCAACGCTATCAACTGCTATAATCTCTGGTTTAACAGCGCCAACCTCAGTGAATGCATTTGTAGAAGCGATTATGTTCTGGTTGCATGTCCGAATCAAGTTGTTAATTTCATCAACAAGCTTTGAGAATTTGTGGCGTGATGCCTCTTCCACAACCGTTTCAAGTTGCTCTCTGGAAGCTTTATAGCTTTCTTTCGCCTCATAATATTTTTCATCTTGAAAGAGTCTGTCAGCACCCTGCATCTTCACTTTTCCCTGCTCCAGTTTTGCCCTGATAATCCCCTCTCGCCCCATTGTAAGCATGTCGTCATGCTCAGGTTTCTGAATATCAAGCCCGCCGATGAAGTCAAGAGCTTCAGAAAACTCTTTTTCTGCGTCTTCAAACTTATTCGCCTTGAAGCTATCCTCCGCGTGCTTTAGCATCTTTTCACCCTTATTCAGTAGGACCGCCTCAATACTATGCTCAATGCTCTCAAGTGCCGCCTCGATCTTCTCTCTGTCAGGTTCAAAATCCCGTTTCTCTGTAATAACCAGCGCCTCTTTGAACATCTTCCCAGCTTCCTCATACATCCTCTTCGCTCCATCAAAGTCCTCCTCCCCGAATAACCTGTTCGCCTCATCAAGTGAGCTATTGCCTGTATCCACCAGCCTGAGCATCTCACGGTTATCAATAGCGATCTCAGCATGGACAATATTCTCGTTGATCGTCTCTTCTACCGATGCGATCGACTCCACAGCTTCTCCCTCACCCCGCTCATGTGCAAGCTCTCTTGCTCTTGAATACTCCTCAAGGCTCTTCTTCCATGCTTCTATGGCTTCTTCATAACTCTTCGAACCAAACTCATCCTGAGCATTTGATGCAAGTTCCCTTCCCCTGGATAGAAGATAATCAGTGGTGGGTTTTGCTGCAAGCTGCGCCTTTTTGGCGAGATCAACTGCCTCCTCGAATCGCTCTGCTTTTAGTGCTTCTCCTGTTTTTATGAGAAACTTGCGTGCCTCGTGTAGATTTGCGCCTGCGTGGTTTGCCTTGATCAGTTTGACAGCCTCTGTAACTGCCACATCTGCCGCACGAACTCCTTGATAGAATTGCATCATGTCACTTCCTTGATCTTATCTATGATCTTCTGTATCATCCTGCGCCTCTCCTCTGCCTCTTGCCTCAGTCGTTCTCGTCGACGTTCCTCATTGCGCTCACGCTCAAGTTTGAACCTCTGTATCGCTTTCAAACCTGTTATAATCGCTATCACCAATACCACTAAAAGAATGGCAGCCCCGGCGTAAATCAAGTAGTTATTGATCGTAGGGGCAAAGTCGGCGTCATTTGAAACGCCGTCCTGATCTATATCAAGGGCATGGTCTTTAGCTTTATCAGCAAGCTCACTGGCTTTTATGTATTCTCCAGTGCTGAAAGCCTCTTCCGCTTGCGAGAGCAATGATTCTGCCTCGACAGGGTTGAAGCCCTTCGACTCTTCTTGATGAATGGCAGACTCGACTTCAGCAATGGCATTTTCTGCTGCCGAGGCTTCATTGGGGATCGATTCTCCCCTATCTTTCGCCGCATTGGCAAGTTCGCTGGCTTTTACATAGTTCCCGGTGTCGAAGGCATCTTCGGCATTGGAAAGCAAAGTCTCTGCCTCATCCATGTTGAAGCCTTCCATTCTCTCCGACTCCACTACTTTCTTTGCTTCTCCTATGGCACTGAAAGAATGTCTTTCGAGATCGCCGAAGAGGTAGAACTTAGAATACTTAGACTCTGCTGCTATGTATGAGCCATCCGGGGAGATAGAGACCTCCCTAACCAAATCGTCTGCCCGATAACTCCAGAGCAATTCCCCCTCCCTATCGAAGAGGCAGACCTTGCCATCGCCACTCCGCACAGACCCTGATGCTATGTATGATCCATCAGAAGAGATGGAAACACGAGCAGCAGTCTCATAACTCCAGAGCAATTCTCCTTCTCTGTTGAAGAGATAGATATGACCTGCATCATCACGCCAACTATCGAACCCTGCTGCTATGTATGAGCCATCAGAAGAGGTGGAAACGCCACTAGCATAAGCAAATTCATCACAATATATCTCATAACTCCAGAGCAATTCTCCTTCTCTATCGAAGAGGCAAACCTTGCCAGGGCGGTGATCTTCACTACTATATCCACCGGACACTGATGCTATGTATGAGCCATCAGAAGATATGGAGACTTTACCATCTATCTCATAACTCCAGAGCAAATCTCCCTCTCTGTTGAAGACATAAACAGTATCACCCCTAGACTTTGCTATTATGTACGAGCCATCGGAAGAGATGGAAACACCATCGACATAAGCATCTATCTCGTAACTCCAAAGCAGTTCTCCATCTCTGTTGAAGAAGTAAACCTTACCATCATAAGCTCTATACCCTGCTGCTATGTACGAGCCATCGGAAGAGATGGAAACACCATCAACATGCCATCTACCTCATAACTCCAGAGCATCCCATAATCCGCTTCCTCTGCCTGCCCTGCCTGCACCACCAGCAGCAAGACCAGAATTGCGGCAAAGACCACGCTTCGGACAGCACACGCCTTACGCATCACGCACCCTCCAGGCGCAGCCGATGCACGAGACGCGGTTTTGCAGCTTCTGCTGAAACGTTACCAGTGGCTTGTGCTGTGCTGATTGTGAGAAGAACAACGATGACGATTGTAGCGACCGTTTTCCGGGTTGTGTGCAACATAATTCCAAGTCAGATGTGCTAAACCTAAATTTTCTTCCCAACAACCGTTATCACTTCCAAGGCGATCTCAA
>CAJHIR010000034.1 GCA_905067535.1 Candidatus Argoarchaeum ethanivorans | reverse complement strand
CTCGCTTACACACTTCCTATTTTCAGAAAAATTTATGTACCGACAAATCATTGAATTTACTAATGAAAAATCCCTCTCTCCTTACAATAGCTGGTTCCGACTCCGGGGGTGGAGCTGGTGTGCAGGCAGATATTAAAACCTTTGCTGCTTGTGGTGTGCATGCTGTTTGTGCAATTACTGCTGTTACTTCTCAAAACACGCATGGAGTTCAACACGTGTTTCCTCTGCCAGCAGAAGTTGTGGTTGAACAGCTCGAAAGTGTATTCTCTGATTTTGATGTGGAATTTGCAAAAATAGGCATGCTTTACAGCAGTGAGACAATTCGTGTTGTAGGCAAGTATCTAAAAAAACATGATGTTTCGTATGTTGTCGATCCTGTAATGAGCGCTGAGGCAGGTGGAAATTTGCTCCCCACTGACGCTCTTTTATCATTGAAAGATTTAATCAAGGATGCTTTTGCAGTCACTCCAAATAAATTTGAAGCACAAACATTAACAGGTGTTACAATAACCAGTATTGATGATGCAAAACGTGCAGCTTTAAAGTTGTGCGAGATTGGAACAAAAGCAGTGGTAGTCACTGGGGGACATCTTGATTGCAGGGATGTGGTGCTCTCTGAAGGTCGTTTCAAGGTTATCAATGGTAGTGTTGAGGGCGGCACACATGGTGCAGGCTGCACCTATTCTGCAGCGCTAACAGCAAATCTGATGTTTGGTGATGATATATTTGATGCTGCAAAGAAAGCAAAAAATTTTGTTATTGACGCTATTTCTTCAAGTAGACAGGTTGGCGGCGGCGTATCACCTGTCAACCAGATGCATCGAATCATCGAGGATGCTGATCGTTTTAATGTTTTGCAAAATCTTGCTCATGCTGTTAAAGAGTTGCAAGAATGCAGTGAATGCGTACTGCTGCTTCCGGAGGTTGGATGCAATATCGCGATGGCAATACAGGAAGCATCAACACCAAGTGATGTAGCTGCTGTTGAAGGGCGGATAGTCAGATTATATGATAGAATGCACCTTACCGGATGTATTGGTTTTGGGGCAAGCAGGCATGTGGCACGCATTATCATTTCTGCTTTACGATTTAATCCCGTTCTTCGTTCTGCAATGAACATACGGTTCACGCCTGAAATCCTTGATGCGTGCAACAAGCTCAAACTCAACACTGTGTCTTTTTCTCGCGAAGATGAGCCTTCGTTGACTAAAACAATGGACTGGGGCACATCGTATGCCTTTTTGCATGCTGCTGAGACACCTGATGTCATTTACGATGAAGGAGGTGTTGGAAAGGAGGCGATGATACGGCTTCTTGGGACTGATGCATTATCTGTGGCAAAGAAGGCGACCCTAATTGCACGAATTGCATCAGATACGTAGATACTTTTATATAACCACACACAGACAACGATACTTATAAAAGACGGCACAACATAAAAGGCTACAAAGCTTTGTTTTGCAGGGCGGCACAAGAATGATAAAAGGAGAGAAGAGATGTATGTTTAGCTTAGAAATAGAATCAGATAAACTAAAAGAGGCACTTGAAGCAGCAGAAGTGCTGGTGGATGAATGCAAACTCAATTTTACACCAGAAGGGTTCACTATTCGGGCAGTAGATCCTGCAAACGTGGCAATGGTCACCCTCGAATTGAAGCGTGAAGCATTCATCAATTATGAAGCAAGCGAGGGGGAGATTGGAGTTGATCTTAAAAAATTACTTGACCTTCTTGCAATGTCTCGAAAAGACGACGTCGTCAACCTGCAACTCGACGAGACAGGTCATAAACTTTTGATACACATCGGTGACCTCTCTTACACCACATCACTGCTTGATCCAAGCACGGTTCGAAAAGAGCCAAAGATACCAAAGCTTGAGCTTCCTTCACAAATAATACTACCTGGAAGTGTACTGGTGAGAGCAATAAAAGCAGCGGACAAGGTCGGCAGCTATCTATGGATGAAAGTGGACAATAATCTGGCAGCATTCATATTAGAAGCAGAAGGTGATACAGACCACGTACAACTCACCATTTCAAAGGATGAGCTAATTACACTTCAAAGCGAAACTGATGCACGAAGCTTGTTCAGCATCGAGTATCTCCTTGATATTGGCAAAACACTTGGAAAAGCAAATGAAGTACGTATCAATCTTGCCAACGACCATCCTGTTAAGATACAGTTCAGTATAGCAGATGGATGCGGTGAAGTAAGCTACCTGATAGCGCCGCGGGTGGAATCTGATTAAGAAACATGGGTGCAAGAGATAATATATCGGTGACCACTCTTGCAATATATCCTTTTTTACCAGCAGCAGCTTCATATATAAAAAATTTGAACATTGGGGTAATAGAAGTAACTACATCTCCTGTTTTTGAAAATATCATACAAAAATCAATGGCTGACATAACAGGTGCAATACACGGAACACTATCAAGAACACAAAAAGAAGATATTACAGAATCTGAGATGCAATTACTATCCTATCCAATCACACGAATGATACTATCCTGTGTAGATAACCCACATCTAACACAGAGATATGCAATAGCAGAATCAAAAGAAGCATCAAAAAACCTGAAACAGGAAAAAACGGAGCAACTTAAAATAATAGCAAAAGCATTAAATCTGCATTCAATACTGGAAAAAAAACAATTTTTATATATACATTTTGCAGAATATGTTCAGACAGCCCACTCTATAAAAGAACTGAAATGGAAACTGACAAACCGACGTCTTGACAAAGGGTCTGTAACAATAACCAACAATGACTTTATACGTCTACTCGAAGAACAGGTAAAAAAACGTGTTCTTCACGGGATGCCACTTGATGTATCAGATGACATTTGTACAAGCCTTGAGTCTTGCACAGAGCAAATTAAAACAATCCTTTCTCAAACACAGCAGGACATAGTATATGATCTTGGAAAGGTTAACCAGGAATATTTTCCCCCCTGCATCGCATACGCTATAAAAACAGTACAGGCAGGCATAAATATCTCCCATTCCACACGGTTTGCTCTTACCTCTTTTCTTGTGACTATTGGAATGAGCGTTGATGCAATAGTCGAACTATTTGCATCCTCTCCAGACTTTGATGCTGAAAAAACACGCTACCAGATTGAGCACATAGCAGGATCCGGGGGAACAACGTACACCCCGCCGTCCTGTGCCACTATGGCAACCTTTGGCAATTGTATAGGTAAAAACCGTTTATGTGATAAAATATCACACCCACTAAATTACTATCGAAGAAAAAAATGGCTTGAAACGCAGAAGAACAAAATCATAAAGGGCGCGTAGCCTAGCGGATATGGCGGCAGCCTCCTAAACAAACTTTTGCAGGAGAAAGCTGCAATTCGAGGGTTCAAATCCCTTCGCGCCCGCCATGATGTAAAATTTAGGTTTTTTGGATTAAATCTACTTTTTTTAGGTTTTTTTAGTAAAACCAAGCTTTTTTAGGGAATATTATTTTTATACCTAATTGTATCAGGTATGTAATATGCAAGAATCAGGAAGGTGCAATAAATGGATAATGAAGTAAGATGGTTGATAGAAGAAATCATGCAGTTGCTTCAAAAGATGTCAGATGAAGACATTAAGAATTACCGAAAAGAAGTGGGCAATGTCAGGCATGTGCATAGAGCACTGTTAAACAAGAATTGTAAAACCTATCAAGCATCATGAGGTGCTAAACGGTGGCAGGAAAGCGAATTTGGGAGATGCAGCCATTCACTGTTTGCAGGATACTGGGACTAACGTTTAACGAAATGGAGCTAAAGAAACTCTTCAGGGAGTTGAAACTATCTAATAATGGAGATTTACTGCAAGCTTCAGCGATGCATCAACAATTAATCGACGTCTGTGCAAACAAGACACAGGCATCAAAGAATATGGATGCTGTACTCAATAAACGATTTGAACCATACAAAGAAAAAATTAAAAACCAGGATGTTGTTAAACTCCTTGAACAGGGGAAGATATGCACAGACATCCCACTTTCGGCTTTTATCTGGTTTGCTGTGCAGGATCAACGTGAAGATAACAGCATCGAAGAACAAATCATTGCAGCGATTCACATCAAAGAACATGAAGCGCTGCGGTTCTATGATGAACTTTCAAGAACGCTGCACAACAATCCAGAATGCGTGCTCAGTGAGTTGAATACCACTCGCTCATTGAACGATAGGCTTGAAAAGAATCTTAACAGGCTGAAAAAGAGGTTAGAGATTGTAAAATCTGAAATGGATGCAGTGAAAGAGGATAAACTACAGATCGCAGACGCCTTGCAGGAAATGCAAGAGTCAAACGAACAGTTAAAAGATGAGACAAAGAATGCTGAGAACGAAACAGCACCTGAACAGATCAAATCTTTAAAAAAGGAGAGAGATTTACTAATCAAGGAAGTTAAACAACTAACTGAAAAACCTGAGGTTGAAGATGCAAATAATGCTGTACCAGAAACTGAAAAAGATGTTGAAGAGATGCCTATCAAAGAATGCCCATATCTAACAGGTGTGAAAGTCATGTATATCGGTGGTGTTGAACCACTTGCTCCTCACTACAGGGGGCTGGTCGAATCGTTCGGGTGCAACTTCTGTTACCATCCTGGGCACTGCCCACAAAAAAGTGAAATAAGAAGCATTGTTGGAAAAACGGACATGGTATTCTGTCCTGTTGATATAAACAGCCACAATGCCTGTCGCCATATAAAGAAGGCATGCAAACAGAAAGGCATACCGTGTTTCTTCCTTCGAAGTTCAGGTGTAACAACACTTAAGAAGAGTCTGGAAGATCACCTGCAATTCACAGCAGGAGGTTTAGTGTCGCAAGAAAGTTGAAAGCACTGCAAAGCTTGCGCTTTGCAGAGATAGCCAGTAACTGCATAATTTCGTTGTGCAGCCACACACCCAGTGTGCGGAAATAATTCTCGATTGCGATAGCAATCGAGTGCATAGAAAATAACCCTTGAATAACCCCTGATTACGAAGTAATAAAGCTACTGGAGCCTACCGAATATTGGTCGATTTCTTCTTGGGATACTGATGGATCCTCAAGGCAGGTTTTAATTTGTTCAACCAGACTCTCATATTTTTCAAGAAGCTTTCTGCCGTCTTCCGTCAGGACGGTTCCGCCCACACTGCCTCTTGAAGATTCCACAACATCAACACCAACATCTTCTTTCATTTTTCTAAGAATGCCCCATGCATGTCGATATGCCATCTTCAGTTCTTCAGCCGCCTTTGAAATCGATTTTTTTTCATCGATTAACTGCAGAAGACGGGCTCGTCCACGCCCCATAACAAAAACCCCATCTTTTTTAAGCTGTATATTAACTACCAACTGAAACATTTTTCTTACTCGCGAAGATCAGGTGGCAGCATATTGGGAATGCCATCTTCAACCGGGTACACTTCAGAACATTTTTCACACTTTAGAGAGCCTGTAATGATCTCTTCTTCTTTCTCTTCAACAACAGTAAGTTTGAGATTGCCTTTACACATGGGGCAGCATAGAATGTCCATCAAATCACGTTTCATAACAAAAACCTCATACACTTAATACATATATTAAACTATAAAGTATTTGATCATTTCTATATTTTATTAATTTGCCAATATAATAGTTACCTGTTCACCCCTGCTGTATCCTTCGATTTCTTCTGGTATCATAATATACCCGTCTGAACGTGCTATGGAGCTTAAGATGCTTGCACCACTGCTCATTATAGGTTTTACAGTGTTATTTTCTATTTTGACGCGTGCAAAGGTGAGATACCCAGCTTTGGAAGCTATTTTTTCTGCAAGTGGGAGTGTTGTCATGTTTTCTGGTAGGTGCGGCTGATGAGCGAGAGTTTTGATTGCTGGCTTGGCAAATAGCTGCAGCGTTACGTATCCTGCAACCGGGTATCCCGGCATGCAGATTATTGGTGTGTTCTTAATCGCTGCAAGTGTTGTTGGCTTTCCAGGGCTTGCTTTGATGCCGCGGATGAGGATTGTTCCAAGCCTTTCGATTGCTGCTGGAACCTGGTCCCTGTCACCCACTGATGTGCCGCCGCAGAGTACAATCATGTCTGATGAGAGGTTGTTTACGATGGCTTGTTTTATTAACTCTGGTTTGTCTGGTACGATGTTATTTATGATGGGTTTCCCGCCCCATTTTTCCACATATAGTCCAACCATCAGGCTGTTTGTTTCGATGATTTCTCCTTCTTTTGGTGGTTGTTTGCTGTTTCGTGGTATGAGTTCATTGCCTGTTGGAATGACTGAAACAGTAGGTTTCTGGTAGACGGTTGCGTGTGTTACCTGGAGATTTGCTAATACCGACACATCTACTGGATGGAGAGTATGGTTTTGCCGGAATACAAGTTCTCCTTTTCTTATATCTTCTCCAATTTCGCCTACGTTTTCATGCGGGTGCAGTTGTGCTGTTATTTCTATTAAGTTATTGTCAAGTCTTTGTGTGTCTTCTACCATTATTACCGCATCTGCACCATCTGGCAGTAATGAACCTGTGTGTACGTGCACGCAGCTTTGAGGTGTTATGGCATCTGACTCGTGCAGTATGACTGGTGACGTCGTGCTTGCTGCAAGTGTGTCCTCGGCTCGAAGCGCATATCCATCCATTGCTGCACGCATGTAGTGCGGAACGTTAATCTGTGCGATAATCTCTTTTGTGAGCACCCGGTTGCAGCAATCTTCGATTAAAAGCGTCTCTGTTCTGTTAACAGGAGTTACGATGTTTAAAAATGTTGTTTGTGCAATATGTACTGGTGTCAGTTCCTTGAATAGTTTTGACATGATTTTTCAGTCACATAAATATAATTTTTAACTTTTATAGTATAAACCACAGAGGAGAGAGAAACGCAGATGAATAGAAAGTTATAAAAAACGGATACGACTTGGCATATCAATGATGAATTCTCTCTTTTAGTTCTCTTACAAGTTCAAGTTTGATGCTGCTGTTTCGATCGCCACCACACACACATCCACGCACACCGATAATATCTGGTGATACTTCTTTTAGTACGTCGATATCTTCAAACGTGAGGCTTCCTGCAATAGCTGCCAGAATTCCATATTGGTGGGCTGAACCAATGAAACTCTTAAGCTTTTCAAGGTTCAAAAACTCAAGAGTGGACCTGCCGTCCTTAACCCCGGTATCCATCATCACAACATCAGCGCCAGCATCACTTACTATCTTAGGGAGTTCAAAAGGAGAAATAGAATTTATTCGATTATAATCTGAATAACCACATATTACAACTTTCTTTTTTGAATCATATTGTTTGACTGCTTTTGTGACGCGTTCGGTCATTTCAGATGCCTGTTCTCTGGTCTGCACGTCAAAAAGACCAATCTTTATATAATCCGCACCAGCCACCGAAGCACCAAGTGCAGCAAGGGATGCGGTGCCTGGCTTATAATTAAAATCACCTATGGCAACACTCATTGGTTTTGTGATGACGCGTTTGACACTTTGAATAACATCCGGGAAGTTCGCACCAAGGGAGCCTTCTTTTGGATTTTTCACATCAATAATATCTGCACCACCATCGAGGGCAATCCTCGCTTCTTCCACGCTAATCGGGCTTACAAGCAGTTTCATAGTCATGTCACATACCTACACTCTTTAAATCTAATAAACACTTCAATAGTAATATGTTTCAGATTGTTTTTGTACTTGACATACTTAACGGTATCGTTTTGCATGCATCAGGTGGCAGACGTGAAAACTACAAACCGATTCATATTACAAGCAAGGTATGCGATAGCCCTGATCCACTTGAGATAATAAAACAGTTAAAACCAGAACAAACTTATGTAGCCGATCTGAACAGGCTTCAGAAAACAGGCACAGATAATTATAGACTGATAAAGGAATTATCAAAGCATACCGTATTAATGGCAGATACTGGCATCACAACAATCGAAGACCTTGAACCATGCCTTGCAGTCAGTAATACTGCAGTTATAGGAACCGAAACAGCAGATATAAACACAATAATCAACGCTTCAAAACGCTTTCCCGGAAGAGTCAATGTAAGTATTGATATAAAACACGGCAGAGTGTTGGCGACAAACAGAGCAACCTTGAAGCCCATCGATATTGTCTCCATACTCAATAAGCTTGAGATTAATCGTATAATCGTACTTGATCTTGATCGTGTTGGAACAAGCAGCGGGTTCAATATCGAGCTTCTTGAAGAACTGTGTACTCAATCAGAGCACGACATATTAGTTGGTGGGGGCATAAGAAATATGAAGGATATTGAAACCCTTGATAATATAGGGGTACGTGGAGCGCTAATTGCAACAGCGATACACAATGGAAGCATTCCTACAAAGATTCTCAACCGGTACCAATAAAGCTTAATTAAGGTTATAACCACAACAATGAATCTGAATAATCCAGTTGTGGCTGTGACGTGAGGGGTAAAATAACCATATTGAAACAATCAAACATTCCGATAGACTACAATTACCAGTACGAAATTGCATCGATGCTCTACAAAAAACTCGCACACGCTAACATCCGATTAGCAAACGAGATCCACTCGCACACCGGATTCAAGTTCTACACGTTCTCAAACCAGATCAGCCCGGACCATACTGGCGCATCGACAACATTTTAAACCACTGTAGATATTAGCATATTATGACGGATATACAGATGCCCCTGACCGTGGAAAAAGAAATCCATGCGTTGATCGAGACAAAATATTACTCTTCGGTCTCAGAGGCGGTTAAGGACGCCTTCAGAACGCTATTCGCAACAAAACCCGCTCTTAAAATAATTTCGGCGGTATACCTATACTCAAACAACGAAGTTTCCATCTCGAAAGCAGCAGAGATCGCAGGAGTCAGTATCGAAGAGTTCAAGGAAATCCTGGCAAGCCGTGGTGTGAAACGGGAAATATACCCGGATGAAAGAATCGATGAAAACGTGAGAATGATTCTGGAGCGAAGAGTTTGAGCATTCTTCTGGATACGGACGTGCTGTCTGCATTTGCGAAGATTGGTGAACTTGAGCTGCTAAATGAACTATTCCCAAGCGACGAGCTGCTGATTACAAACGGTGTTTACGAAGAACTGGCGTACATAAGTGAATCCGGTTATGGTTTTGTCAATCAGATTTTTAGTTTCGTCAGGAATACGCCGATGGATGACGAGGAACTCGATACATACCATTCATTCCTGAAACGTGCTAATCTTGGCAAGGGGGAACTGCAATGCATCGCGGTTTGCACAGTGCGAGGTTACACATTCATCACGAATGACAGAAAAGCAAAGAATTTCGCAAGCGCAAAAGGTGTTGTTGCGTGGAACATCCCTGACCTATTGAAAGCGTTGTGGGTGGCTGGAATCAAAAGCAAAGAGGATGTGGCGATTTTAATAAGAATGCTGGAACAGAAAGATGCGATGATCATCAAAAACAAAAATCGGATTCTGGAATCTGCGATGGATTAGACACGTCTACGCGATTGCTTCCCACACCGCATAAACCTCCCGCTCATGCGCTCCAAAATCACCATCTTCAAAACCACACACGCTCCGATAGATTACAATTACCAGTACGAAATTGCATCGATGCTCTACAAAAAACTCGCAGAGTCTGATGTTGAACTTGCAAATGAGACACACTCGCACAAGGGATTCAAATTTTACACATTTTCCAACCTGATACTTGAAGATAAAAAACGATGTGAAACAGGACTGAGCTTTAACAGGGCACATTTCTTTCTGTCGTCTCCGGATGACAGATTTATCAAAAGCTTTGCAGAGGGCCTGCTTATGAGCCCGGAATTTTACCTTGAAGGACTGCACAGAAGGGCTGATTTCACAATCGAACGCATTGAAATACTCACACCATCACAGTTCAAGAACAAATGTACCTTCAAAACAATATCACCAATATACATAAAAACACAACGATACCACAACGGAACAATAAGAGAAACCGACCTTTACCCAAACGAGCCAAAATTCTATGAAAACCTCCACAAAAACCTTGTAGAACGATACACCAAATTCTACAACACACCACCTGAAAAAGACTACTATCGACACAATAAAAACCTCCAACATCAAACCAAAACGAATCAAAATCGCAGGAAACTACCGACGATGCAGCCTCATGAACCTGCAAATCCAGGCAGCCCCCCAACTACTTAAATTTGCATACGACGCTGGACTCGGGGAAAAGAACGCCATGGGCTTCGGGTGTGTGGAGATCATAAGCACAGGATAATACCAGCACACAACCTCCTGAAAGCTACACCAGGGAAAGTATCATTAACAATTGAACATATAAAGTACCCTCGATGAGAGAAGAAATAGACTACTGGCTCGCACAGGCAAAAGCCGACCTAAAAAGCGCAATAGATCTACTAAAAACAGACAACTACCACGCATCCGCATTCTTTTCCCAACAAACAACAGAAAAATCACTAAAAGCACTTCTAACATCAAAGAAAAAAGAAGAAGCATTAGAACCCACAATCTCACATTCCTCGCACGTGAACTAAAAGCCCCAGAACACATAATCAACAACTGCGCCGAACTGACTCCGGATTATATCACAACACGCTACCCTGACGCAGCCATAGGAGCACCTTTTGAAA
>CAJHIR010000033.1 GCA_905067535.1 Candidatus Argoarchaeum ethanivorans | reverse complement strand
CCTCTCGCGTGTGCTGATCCTCCACAGATACCGACGTATCCGCCTACGTGTCCTACATGCATTGCCTGGTCAGGGAAGTTCATGTTTCGAAGCTCATACGGGCTACCCTGATCTGAACGGTATGAAGCATTGTGTCCGCATCCCATCTGATCCTGCATATCATGCCCATAGAAACCAAGTCTCATGCAGTGTTCTTTCTGTATGTGGGTGTTGTACATCCACATGGTCTGTCCAAGGTCAGTGTCTCCTGTGAGGCAACCTGTTGCTGCGCCAATAGCGGCACACTGGAGAAGGAATCTCTGGCTTCCACCAAAGTGTGTTTCACACATTGCCGGATACAGGTCATAGCTTGCAAGGAAGTGTTGTCCAACTACCTCTGCTATCTGCATGCCGTTTTTAAGTGTGTTTGGCACTTCCCCGACACCGCACTTGAAGTGATGCATTCCCCAGTCAGCACCATAGTACGATGGATCTTCAAGTACTTCATCGGTGTAGACTGACATAACATAACTTGCCCAGCTTGACGAACCGCCTGCTAAGTAGTTATGAAGCCAACCCTGGTCTGTCAGAACGCATCCTGGTGTGAGAGCTTCAACCGTTACTTTAACAGGATCAATTCCGCCGTCTAATCCCTTTATAGCTTCAGGAGTTCTGCTTGACTGGCAGATATCTGCGTAATAGCCGTAAGGCACGCCGCCAATCGAGTTCACACGCTGTGCACGTCTGTATGGAAGTGCTGTTCCAGTGAATACTACATCGCCGTGTTTGATTGTAAACACGAAGTCACTGGTAACTGCATCACCTGCTGGAATATCATAGGCGCCAACAAAGGCAAGGCTTGCCTGCTGTCCTACCCATGCTCTTGCCAGACCACCATCTGATGTACGCAGTGCCATCGTTGGTATGCGGCAGACCTGGTATATCTTGTCTTTGATCTGGTCTTTTAGCTGAACAGCCTGGTACTCAGGAAAGTGTGTGTCTATGTTAGTAATAAAGCACGGATCAATGGCATCGGCCACATCGTCATCACCTGTAAACATGATGGCGTAGCAGTCTTTGACCAGTTCCGGGTTTGTCTCTGTAACATGTTCCTGGATAAGAGCACCTGCTCCAAGGTTGTGGTTGAGCATTTCCATATAGGTGTTGATGGTCTCTGGTGTTACTTCTTTACCGAAACGTCTCTCTATAGTCTCGTGAGGAATGTTCATGCCGTTAATCGATGTTCGAGAGATGTCATCACGTGACTGCTGCATAGCCATATTGTTTTCATAGTTGACATCATCCATCTCAATACCATAGATACCAGTACCTGGCACCCATCCTGGATGTGTTGGCGTATCTTCAGAACCAGCCCACTCGCGCTCAAGACCTGTTATCTTGTAGGTCTGGAGCATTCTCTGCCCCATCTGGACGCCGTGCAGGTGAAGGTCTGGATTGTAGTTTGGTATTCCTCTTTCCCTGGTGATTCGTTTGGCAATTTCCCATGCTTCTGATTTTCTCTTGCTTTGCATTATGCCATTGAATCTGTAGTACTCTGTATTCTTGCTTGTAAAGTCTATATCACCAAACTTACTTTTAAACATATTTCCGCAGTCATCACGTATCGACATACGTTCCCACGTTTTTCCCTTTTCAATGTGTCCTTCAACAGCATGAGGATTCCAGTACTTTCCCTCTTCTACTACTGTATTTTCTTTGCTTGTTCGAGTTTGACTCATATTTTTCACCTCGTTTCAGTATCTTGGTTTCAGTTCTAATTGTTCAAGGTTTTCATACGCATCTTCTTTGATTAACTCCGGATTCAGATTTCCATATAATCTCTGGCGCATGATTCGTCTGCCCCATTGGGTAGTCTCCTTCATCTCTTCATCTGGTTTAGGATCGACCACATCTTCAAGCACGAGATTTGGTATGTTATCATATCGGTAGATCGAAGATCTCTTTTTAAGTTCTTCATCTGAAACCCCTTTACCAATATTGACTGGTTTATCAATTGAAATACCAAAACCGCTTTTGACATATACGACATCTGTGCCTTCCATCTTTGTTCGACGCATTGCATCAAACATCAAACCGTCCTGGTCAAGTCGGCAGCTGTGTCCTGTGCATGTCATCTGGCGAAGGTGGTTTCTTCTTACATCGCATACCTCTGTTTCAAGTAGCATCCTGCCTATATCTTCAAGGTCCCGGGCTCTCATCTCAATCGTGTTTCGACCGGAGTAGCAGCCTGTATCAAGACCGCGAGCTCTGTTATGCAGCATCCATGCACGCAGGTATACTGCGATTGGGGAATCATAGACCGAATCTGTCATAACGAGGGTATCCAATTTATCACCTGCTTTTGCTCCCTCTGTTGGTGGTACGAGATCTCGCATTGGATCCTCTGGCTCACCAAGCTCACTTAGTGGCGGGTGCACAGCTTTATATGCTTCTCCAAAGTTCCTGTGCCCAAGTATGCTGAGAAAACCTTCATCTGGTATCGTTCGAAGCTTTTCAAGTTTTGTCTTTGGATCCAGGATTCGCTGCCTGTTTCGAGCGATCTGGTCTCCTTTATTATAGTATTGTCTTTCATATTTTGCCATTTTTATCACTTCCTTAGAACTTATCCTTTATTTCTGCTGCTGATTTTGCAACCGATTCCATTGGTTCTCTAATAAGATCTATTTCACCAAATATATCTCCTACAAGTCCTGATGTTGCCTCAGGTCCGTATACTGCTGTGCCTGCATCAAGTGCTACTGCCGCTGTTAATGCAGGTATCAAAAATCCTTTGGAGTGCCTGGTTACAATATGATTTCCATGGAACACACCCGGGCTTCCTCCACCATAGATAGAATGGCTGAAGAAGGACAGCGCGATACCATTACCAATAGCATCACCATATCCTGCGGATGGCAGTCCTGTCTCATGATCGAGCATGTCGTTAAAGTACAAAATTGTTGAACCAGCACCCTGTGCTGCTCTTGCTGCACCCTGGTTGACAATAACTGCTGCTGATGTTCCTGCGCAAGCATAGGCATTCCACAGCGACGGATCAAGTGCAGTGTAAAACTTATATCCAGATGGGAGTGTCTTAAGCACTTTGATAACCTTATCTTCGAGTGCTCTTCCAACTAGTGCTCCGACCACATCACCTGTGGTGCCGCTTCCGCATTCCTTTACAAGGTCGTATACAATATTATTGGCATTTAATCCCTGGTATGCATACACGAGAGACTGCCAGCGTCTCCATCGACCGATTGCATCACCCATTTCAAGGTGGGAAATAGCTTCGAGGGTTGAGCTGAGTGCCATTGATTCCATCGTTCTTCTTTGTGTTATAGCTACAATATGGTTTACCATCAGGTTTCGTAGGGAAAATCCTGGGCCTTCGTTAGCACAGCTTGCTGCAAGTAGTGAAATGACATTTCCACCCATGAATTCATAAGTTGAGGGGTATCTGCCATAGAATGCTGTATGTACCAGTGGTGCTGCATGGAAGTCAAGTATGTCACCAAACTCTTCCATCACAAGATCGGTCATTGCCTGGGCAGTTGCTGTAAGTGCAGCGGTATATTCAATACCAGCGGTGCACAGCTTCTCGGATGGCTTAACATAGAACATGGCACCTTTTTTCATTATGTTAACTACTGTACCATCGCCTGCATCGACCTGCAGTTTATCTTTAAGTTTAGCTGCAAGTTTGTCTGCATTATCAACTAAGGGTACATCCCATGTGCGTGTTCTTACTGCTTTTGGCTTGCCATACGGACCGCTCTTTATTGGTAAATCTGCTTTGTTTGGTATATCAGGTAGATGGATATACTCGTTAGCATAGTGTCCGGTTGAGAGTGCCTTCTGGGCACCTGCAAGATTTACTGCTATAGAGCGTTTAAAAGTATCTGCAATCTCTCTAACGGCTGGGTTCTGGACAGGTGTTATAGCTTCCAGCGGAATGCCGGATTCTATTACCTGACCTCTATCATTGTATAGATCTATTTTTTCAGTTAGATAGGCCATTTATTTTTTCCTCCATTTTTAATTTTTTAAGAAACCATCGTCAAGCTTCCATGGCATGGAACACAATTATCAAGGAGGTGTTCGTTTGTCAAGATTCCATATCTGCTCAATTCATGGTTCTTAACAGATACCATTTATATACGCTCTGTATTTAAGAGTTTCGATATAACGCATGATAAACCGTTACAAAAAGAAAACAATATTTTTTGTAATTATTCAGGTACCTATCAACCCATCAAATCTTTCAAACCATCGAAATATTCAATTTTAGCATCTGTGCAACTGATTTATCGAAAAATCAATATGCAATGACTTCATTACTACTCTGTCCCATATTAATTCCAATTTCTTGGGTTAATCTTGTGAACTCTCATGGTTTTTATATCAGCTAAACACATACGTTTAAATAATTACAGACTCAATAATTAAACATGCAATTTACAATTAAACTTGAAGAATTCGACGAAGGAGGATATACTGCTCAATGTCTTGAGCTTCCTGCTGCGATAAGTGAGGGGGATACAATAGAAGATACCCTAAAAACTATTAAAGAAGCGATTCAACTGGTTCTTTGAATTATTGAGTTGTATTGCGACAGAAAGACTGGCAAAGTTTGGGTTTTGTTTTTATAGTCCTTTAGAGAATTCGAAAAAAAAACCTGATCGTGACTGATAGCAACAAACCACTGTCCACTGAAATTGGGCTCGTAGTATAGTCTGGATAGCACACAGGCCTCCGGAGCCTGAAGCCCGGGTTCAAATCCCGGCGAGCCCGCATCAAATTCGATGCGAAATAAATAAATACTCTACAGCCTATTCAGGTTATAGAGGTTTTACAATCTTGTTTTTAATAGGAGAAGCACTTATTGGATCGGCACCGGAACTTGCACACATCGACCTGGTGATAGGCGACAAAAATGGCCCGGTGGGCAGTGCCTTTGCAGCAGGCATGACACAATTGTCGGCAGGTCACACACCTGTACTGTCTGTAATACGGCCAAATCTTTTAACTAAGCCAGCAACTCTCATTGTGCCAAAGGTAACAATGAAAAAAACAGAGCAGGTAAACCAGATCTTTGGTCCTGCCCAGAATGCTGTGGCACTTGCAATAGCAGATGCCGTGGAAGAAGAACTGATACCACAGGATAAAGCAGAAGAGTGGGTGGTAATTGCAAGTGTATTCATACACCCTGATGCTAAAGATTACAGCAAGATATATCGATACAATTATGGTGCAACCAAGCTTGCAATACAGAGGGCAATGGAACAATTTCCAAGCATTAATACGGTGCTGGATGAAAAGAATAGGGCAGCGCACCCTGTAATGGGCTTTAAGGTGACAAGGCTCTGGGACCCGCCGTACCTGCAGGTAGCAATCGACGTACCTGATATAGACTACGTACAGCAAATACTAAAAGAGATGCCACAAAGCGATCATCTGATAATCGAAGCAGGAACACCGCTTATCAAACGATATGGTGTGGATGTTATAGAGAAAATACGTGAAGCACGTAATAATCCGTTTATTGTGGCAGATCTAAAAACTCTTGATACTGGCAATCTTGAAGTCCGCATGGCAGCAGATGCAACAGCAGACGCAGTGGTAATTTCAGGTCTTGCCCCAACATCGACGATTGAAAAAGCAATTAAAGAAGCCAAAAAAACAGGTGTTTATTCAGTCATTGATATGTTAAATGTGAAAGATGCGGCAGGGCTGATAGACAATCTCCCTGTAAAGCCAAACATCGTTGAATTGCACAGGGCTATAGACCTTGAGAACACGGTTGCAACAGGTTGGGACAGCATACAAAAAATCAAGAAAATATCAGGAAAAATACTTGTGGCAGTCGCTGGGGGCATACGTATAGATAAACTAAAACCAAGCGATCATACTGTAGACGAGGCTCTTGCAGCAGGTGCAGATATTATTGTAGTCGGTCGGGATATTACTAAAGCAAAAGATGTAAGACTCAAGACAGAGCAATTCCTCGAACACATGAAAAAACCAGAAATTGACCAGTACCGCATAATGACCGATTTCTGAACTTGATTGCTGACGCAATCAAGAATTACTGGTTATTTTCTGCACAACGAAGTTGTGCAGTTGTTAGGTTAGTCTCTGCACAACGAAGTTGTGCAGTGCTATTTACAATCAAGAATCATCAGAGGATGCAATCAAAAGTTAATTCTGCACAACGAAGTTGTGCAGTAGAGCAGAATTATAACTGCTACAATACTTACCACTGTTGCTTTTTTTATCAGTGTGACTGCCTGAGTGATGCGATCTGGTTCTGGTGTGTCTGCTTCGTTGTTTAGAATGTATGTACCAGGTTTTTCAAGTGTGATTCCAAGGGCACAGGCTGTTGCCGCTATTGGCCAACCAGAGTTTGGTGAAGGTGTTTTTATGTGTTCATTGAGAGCACATCTCAGTGTTGCTGCTGGATTATTGGATACCAGTGCTATGATCAGTGCTGATATGCGTGCTGGAATGTAGTTGAGAAAATCATCAACCCTGGCCGGAACGAAGCCAAGTTGCCGGTACGGTGGCTTTTTGTATCCTACCATTGAATCGAGTGTGTTGACAACTTTGTAGGCAAGAGCTCCCGGCAGTCCGAAGAGTACAAAGTAGAACATGGGTGTGAGGATGCCATCAACATAATTTTCCGAAACTGACTCGATTGTTGCTGACGTGGCTTTTGTTTCATTGAGGTTACTGGTATCCCTGCTTACAAGAGTGCGAAGTTCACTTCTTACTGTTTCAATTCTTCCGTGTTTGAGCTGGTCTTCTATTTTTTTTGCAGAGCCAAAGAGCATGTTAATAGAGAAAGTTGATTTTAGTAGATAAATGGAAGCAATAATTGCAAATATGTGATTTGTTCGGGTGAGAAGTATACCTGCTATTGCGAAAGGTGTGATTGTTATAAGAGTCATTGCTGCTCCGTAAAGTGCTCTATTATTTTGTGGTGCATGCTTCTCAAGCAGATGTATGATTTTTCCCATCCATACGACAGGGTGCAGTCTTCTTGGCGGTTCACCTATTATTATGTCGAAAGCCACTGCTCCAAGTAGTATTAATAGTAACACCGTGTTCACAACAATGGCTCCATCACACGCTTCCACGCTTCTTTGACATCACTGCCTTTTAACAATTCATCAAGTATCTTCGATGCTACCTCTGGTTTGTGTACAAGGTGGCAGTTCATGCAGCTCCATACTTTACTTCCACTTGCACGTTTAATGTATTCACCCCCTGTTCGTGTATCTTCACATGGATAGAATGGGCAGAAACAGAAGGTACAATCCTGCCCCTCGAAGTGGCAGGGATAAAATGGGCAGCTGACACGACTGTTTGCAGTTTGTCCCTGTTTAATTGCAGCGTTAAGTGATTTTTTTCCAATTTTCTCACCCCATTCCATTGATGTTTGTTCAATTGCTTGAATTAATGTAATATTTTCTTTGTGGGTACGCACTGCAAGGCGAATATGGTTTTCAAGTCCAAAAGACGCGCAATCCCGAATTACAATACCTTCTAAAAGAAGTCTCTTTGCAAGTTCTGCTACAGTGAGTGGGAAATCGCTGGTATCTACAAGTATAAAATTTGTTTGACTTGGCAGTGGTTTAAAACCACGGATGTGTGCAAGTTGTGCATGGAACCATTCCCGTTCTGCCTTAATCGCGTCTCTGGAATTGTGAATAAACTTGCTGCCATGTTTTAATAACCATTCTCCTACTGTATCAGCTATGCAGTTGAGGTTCCAGGTAAGCCTTGCAACATTCATATATTTTGCAAGCGTAATTGGTGCAACACCAAAACCAATTCTAAGCCCAGGTACTGCAAAGGCTTTGGTAAGAGAGCGAAGGACAAATAGAAACTCACAGTCCAGTACATGGGTAGCTATGCTATATCCCGGGTCTGACAGCTCGATAAATGCTTCATCCATGAATAGAAACACTTTCTTTCTTGCACACCTGTCAGCAAGAGTGATGAGTTGTTCACGTTCTATCAGTGTGCCAGTTGGATTGTTCGGGTTGCACACAAACACCGCCTTGACGCCTGAAAGCTGTTTATCGGTAATTGTAAGCATTTCTTCATACTTTTGATGAATAATATTTGCACCCATCAACCTGCACTGATTCTCGTACTCCCCAAATGTTGGAACTGGGATGATAACGATATCTTCTGGTTTGATCACTGTTTCTGCAAACAGACGTATCAATTCCGTTGAACCGTTGCCTGGTATGATATTTTCAGAAAACACGCCTGCAAAATCAGCGGCAGTCGCCCGAAACTGCGTATATTCGCTATCAGGATACCGGTTAATATATTTACAGGCTTTTGTGAGTGATTCTGTTATATCTATATGCAGTAAGTTCTGGTTGCTGCTAAAATCAAGAAGTTCTGATTTTGGTATGCCTGTGTGATCTGAAGCTTCTTTAAGTCTTGCTCCATGAACACACGGCGTTAACCTAACAATCTCTTCACGAAGATTGTCTGCATAATCATCACAAGTTTCTGTCACAGGAAGTCTTTAGTGTGCTCTCTACATATATAACCCAATCTTTCGAGCCTGCACAACTTCGTTGTGCAGAAATAAACCCGGAACTCTCGACTACGAAGTAGTCGAGTTGCGCAAAGCAATCGAGTGCGCAAAGCATATCCACCGGTTTTTACGCATTATTTTCTTTTAAAAAAGAGCCAGCTATTCCTTTTCCCGCCATATTTAGTCTTAATTAACGCATACCTGCCTGTAAGTTTGCTGCCCGACAGTTCAAACAACATCTTTTCATTTTCTTTAACTTCTTCGATTATAAGTCCGCCCTTATCCCATTGTTTCACGGTACCTGCGCCATAGTGTCCTTCTGGAATTTCTCCTTCAAAGTCTGCATAGGAGAGTGGATGGTCTTCTGTTTGAATAGCAAGCCGTTTGATACCCTGTTCTATTGGCGGTGTTTTTGGAATGGCAAAACTCTTCAACACACCATCGATTTCCAGACGAAGATCATAATGCAAATGTGAAGCATGGTGTTCCTGCACAACAAATATTGGTGCTGGATGCACGAGTGCTTCATAGCCACATGGCTCTGATGTTTTGCTAAAATCTCGTTTTTTACGATAGTCTTCAAGGCTCATAATTGATGAACATGCTCGGGTAAGTTATGGTTGTTTTTGTGCAAAATCGTGAGATGGCTTTTTCAGTGCAGAGAAATTGCAGAGAACTGAAAAATGATACAGTTCCATGGTAAATCATTATTTGTGAATTCCCTTATATCTATCTTCTCATAACCCCCCCCTCAATCTCGCTTTTATTCTGCAGTACTCTCGCCTGATGAAGTACGAAACAGTCTTAAAAACGAATCTACATATTTTCACGGCGTATAATTAAAAATAATAGCCAGAACCCAATCATTCCTGCTGTCAGAAATCCAGCAATTCCTATAACTGGTATTTCATGCCATTTGGGCGGGATGCCTGAAAGAACGATTAAGGCTGAACCAATTACAAGAGAAGTTAAAACAACTGCAAACACCATGCGATTTGCAATCCGGTCAAGCGTTTTTAGCATTGGATCAAGTCCTTCGTGCTCAAATCTAATCTTTGCTTCACCTCGCTTCGTCAGCCTCAGTATCTCTCTTACCTCAAAGGGTAGATCGCGCATCAAGAGGCGTGCCTCGAGAGCAGAGTTAACAAAGTCTTCTATTAACTTTTTAGGGTTCATGCGTTCCCTGATTAGTTTTTTGGCAAACGGAGTAGAATGTTCCACTGCACTAAAATCCGGGTCAAGTTCTCTCCCCACACCTTCGATTGTTACCAGTGCTTTTGCAAGCAGATAGAAGTCTCTTGGCAGTTTCAGATGGTATTCTATGACCACGTCCCCGATGTGCTGCAGTAGAGTTCCTATTTCAAGTTCGTTGGGTGGGCAGGCACTGTATATTTCGATAAGCTCGCAAATGTCAGACTCCAAAATTTCGCTATCTTCATCTTCAACCTGTTTATGTTTGCTTAAGTCTAAGAGGGTCTTAGTTACTTTGCTCGCGTCTTTGGTTATAATCCCAATGAGAATGTCAGCCAGGCGTTCTCGATGTTCTTTCGACAGCACTCCCATCATCCCGTAATCAAGGAAGCAGATTACATTATTTTCAAGGATTCTGATATTTCCCGGATGCGGGTCCGCGTGGAAGAAGCCGTCTATAAATATCTGTTTCAGAACAAGGTCCGAACCTCGCGAAGCCACAACTTTCGGGTTAATGCGTGTGATTTCAGAGACTTTGTACCCACCGATAAACTCCATCGTCAGGACCTTACTTGAAGACAAATCATGGTATACGTGGGGAACATGAATAGTTCTGTCAGATTTGAAATTAATTAAAAAATGCTCAATGTTCGCAGCCTCGAGTCTGAAGTTTAATTCTTTTCTGATTACACGAGCAAATTCTTTAACCGTTCCAACAGGATCAAAAACATCTGCTTCTTTGAAATGTCTCTCTGCGAGCGCAGCAAGGTGAAGCATTATCTCCAGATCCACTTCTATAATTTTATCAATATTGGGACGCTGAACCTTGACTGCCACAGTATCGCCCTCCGGAAGCACTGCTTTATGCACCTGTGCAATAGAAGCGGCTGCAATAGGGGAATCCACAAAATCTTTGAATAACAGATCAACAGGACTTCCCAATTCTTCTTCAATAATCTGCCTGGCATTTTCCGTAGAAAATTGAGGGACACTCTCCTGAAGCTTTTCAAGTTCCCTGACAAGGTCAGGTGGTACCAGATCAGGCCTTGTGCTCAGCATCTGTCCGAATTTGACAAAAGTTGGTCCAAGCTCCTCAGTAGCAATCCGTATCCGTTCATAGTGAGAGAGGTGGGCAGTTTCTACAGCAGCCCTCCTTAATATAAAATT
>CAJHIR010000032.1 GCA_905067535.1 Candidatus Argoarchaeum ethanivorans | reverse complement strand
ACTGAAAGGAAACGGGCGATGTTTGAGAGTTCCCTGAAAAATGGTAAAACGCGTGTGTCGGGACGTTCAACGATTGTGTGGAATATCTGGGCGCGCGTGTTTGTGTAATACCCGGCAGAATCGTGGTATGATTATTGTAAGACTAATTCGGAATCATTATAATAGTCTCTTAAATGAGAAAAGTACTGTCTGGGTATCCTGCTCGTTCTTCCCTTAATTCTTCTTTGCGATAAAACTTACAGAATAATTTGAAGGGTACTTTATGAAAAGATGAGCATGATCCAAATTCATTGTCATATTCATCCCCCCAATACCTTCTTGCATGTATTCCTAATAAACCCCTCTGTATCAACACAAGCGTCCCTGACCAGTATCTTACCCCTATGTTTGAGTGCAATCACACTATGGTCAGTTAATAAATAAACCGTGTGTCGGTCATGTCAAAGAATCCCTTTGCTCCCTACACTGAATTCTATAAAAAGCAACCAATACGGGGAGCAACCTCTGAGTGTCATGCCCAAAAATCAAATTGCTGTAGCACTATAACTTGCGATTGCCGGGAATCGAACCCGGATTAGTGGCTTGGGAAGCCACTGTCGTACCATTAGACCACAATCGCACAGGTGAACGCTGTTTTATTCGTAACTTCTGCACTCGATTGCTTCGCAACTTGATTGCTAGCGCAATCAAGAGTCACGAGTTGCCTTCTGCACAACGAAGTTGTGCAGTTGCTGGTTATCTCTGCGCATGAAGTGTACAGTTCTGTACACGTTGTGTGTAGCTGTTTACCTGTACGAAGTGGATTATACAGTATATAATAATTACGATTTGTCGGGGCTGTCAACTTATTGGGTGTTGTATCTTCCCATGTCTTGATGTCCAGTATTCCATTTTTCTTGTTAGAAAGGCGAGTATTCCCTGATATGTCTTGTATTTCCTTTTTATTTGGTTGGGATCGGTCTGTCGATAGTAATTTTCAACTTGATTATTCGTTTTGGGGATTGACCTAATCTCTCATGAAGATATTAAGTCGTTCAAAGTCGGGGATGATCTTTTTTCGTATCCACTTTTGTAAAACGCGTGGAATATCGTCATATTTATTTAATAATTTATTTAATCTTTCTATTGCAACATTAAGGTCGTATGTCCCGAATATTTCCTTAATTTTTGTGAAATAGATGCATAATTTGATTTTATTCTGATATGAGACAGCTTTAGACTTTAAACGATCATACACATCCTTTCCTATCATTTTGAATAAGTGGAATATGCATAATTGATGTAAAGCTCCCAGTTTCTCTATTATTCCTTTATACATCCTCTTGTGATCCGTTGTTATTGTAATAATTGGTTTATCTGCAAGTATTGATTTTAAAAAGCTGTAAACTGTCGTGTAATCTATTTTCGCGGTTATCTCTTCAGCGATTGGGATATTCAATAAAGCGTCAAATAATGTCAGACGATAGCTTTTTCTACCATAAATCATGATGTATTGCTCATCATAGCAGTAATATCCGGAATAATTAGGTATATGGTTATTAATTTTCTTTTCATCCCCGATTCTTAGCCAGTTCTTTATCGATTGGTGTGAAGGCAGGATGCTGAAGAACGTGTGAAGATCCTCGCCCAGTTTTCGCAAGGAACGGTAGCCTGTTTTGATTAAGCCATCTATTTTCTCCTTGAATATCGATGCATATCGATGATTCGGCTCTACAACCAGGTTTAACTGTGTTACAAACTTTCTGTGGCATTTTTTACACAAATAACGCCTCATATAGATCTCACAAGATCCAAACTCACCCAGTATCGGATTTCGCTCCTGAAACTCCTGCCGAATCACACAATAAGAGCCACAAATTGGACAAACCGGGTTAACAAGTTCAAAATGGTTATCTGCCAGGAGAATTAAGCCCTTATTCACATGATACGGTTTATTATTCGTCGAAAATTGCTCTGCTATGATCTTCCCCGGTCCCGGGGTACCGTTGGAAAAATCAGACAAGAGAAGCTGAATTTGCGAGATGTTGGTTTTCAAGGCAGATAACACTGTAACATTCATTGTAAACACTTTGTTTTCATTATACATATATTCTTCGATTTATTTTTGGATAGAAACTTGAATTGTGGGACAAAATTAGATTTAAAAAGAAGATACAGGTGTTTCAGCATGGACATGTTTATAATTAACGCCAACACCCAACAACTTTACAACCACAACGTATTCCTTGTGCCAATCTTCGTGTGTGACCATTACGATTGTCTGGCTTAATCCCTCGTTTAACTCCTTGAATAGCTCCAGAATCTGTCTTGAAGATGCTGTGTCCAGTAATCTGCGTAATATTTTAAATATGACTCGATTGCTTTACGAACTATAAATGTTTTTGAGCGCTCTATTGTACTTGCAAGTGCTTCCAAATCATATATAGTCTCTTCTGTCATATATAGGGGACTGGACATCATTATCAGTGCTGAAGGTATGCCAGATTTTGTTTTTCCAGTTCTTTTGCCTCGGTGGTGCCTGGGTTTTCTTCAAGCTTGTTTATCCCATCATTGTCCCTTAAATGTCCCTTATTATTGTCCCTCAAATAGTTTCAGTGTATAATAAGTTCCCTTCTTCTCCCTGTGTTTTTCAAGCAGTCCAAGTTCTGCGAGGTCTATCAGGTCTCGAGTGGCTGTTCGTTTTATTGTTTTTCTTATCATTCTTTTCCCAACATCTTCACCGCTGCTGAAAACCAATCTTTTCAAGCGCTTTGATTATTTTCTTAGCAGGAAGCATTTTGGTAGAATCCTTCTCTTCGGTTGTCTTCATCTTAAGTTAGAGATAAAAATAATTTCTTATTGTTTTTGTATTAAATCTCTTACAGTTTCGCCAAACTCTGATTCTACAATACTTCGCACGCCAAGTGTTTTTGGGTGAAGATCGATTTCAACGACCACGTGGTGGTGTCCTGCTTTTTTCAGTGGTGCTACAAGGCGAGGCCCATTTGTAATGGAGAACACTTCCGCACGTTCTGGAGGTATGATTGCATGCGGAATTCCTGTTATTACTACGTAGTCCATGTCTTCAATGAGCTTTTCCACACAGGTGTTTGTTATGGCATATTCGTCAAGTCCACCGCAGAGGTGATGCAATACCACACCCTTTTCTCCAAACTCACGTTTTATATCCCGCGCATAACGCTGTATCCTTGGAAGTCCCACTTCTTCAAGGTTTGCAATATTTATAAGCTCCACATGAAATTTTGAAGCTGCTTCATTTACTGCAAGAAGTACGTCTGCAAACATGTACACGGTTTCTTTTTTAGCGTTTAGTACCACTGCACCCTTCTTCCCCTCTTTCATAAGGCTTATGAGCCGTTTTGCCACTGCATACTTGGTATCGCCTCTTGATGGTTGGATGTAGCCACTGCTTGCTGCACCCCTTTCTTTTTCGAGGGCTGAAGCTTCCTGCATGAGATGTTTCTGTCGGTCAAGCTCAGGTTCGCTGATTAAACCTGTATTTTTTGCCGCCTCCAGTGTTTTAATGACACCTACAATGTTATCATGGTATCCCGCATGGATGTCTACTACTACTATTGGAATTTCTGCATGTATCTCATCGACAGCACTTTTCAGGTTTTCTCCTATGATCATGCTTGCACAGGTGCCAACAACCCCAACACTTGCTGGATTGAACATGGATAGTACCTGTTTGAGCACCTCTGTCAGTCGGTTTCCTGCACCAAAGATGTAGTCGGTCTCATCCATTGCAGTAGTTACCACACGCATACCTTCTTCTTCGAGCATGCGTGCAAGCTTGTAGTTACAGCCCGGCGGACCGTGCATAACTGCTACATCCACGTCAAGGTCTCGAAGGGTAAAAAGTGCTGCTGCAATCGCATTTGGTCTTGGGTGAAGTATTTTAAGATCTGCCACCATTTTATTTCCCAACTTTCATCCTGAAGTTTTAGACAATTCACACCACCTTCTCCAGACACATATCAAGCATTTTCCTTGTATCGTGTGCAAGTACATCAGGAAGTCCGGTGATATCCACATTTAAAAATCCACGAATAATGAGTGAAGTAGCTTCCTCCTTACTCAAACCTCTTGCCATTAGGTATTGAATCTCTTCTTCTGCAATCTTTCCGACAGCAGCCTCATGTGAAAGCTCGAGATCTTTACACATTGCCTTAAGTTCCGGAATCGAATCTACTTCAGCATCATCAGAAAGCAAGAGTCCGGTGCATTCGATGTGCCCTTTCGCGTTTGCCCCCTTCCCTATGATATCACTGCGCGATATAATCTTCGCATGATCGGTAGCAATCGCCCTTGATAATATCTCTGCTCTGCTGTTGTTGCCCTGAAGCACTACTCTTGCACCCATATCGATTTTTGTATTTCCAGTGGCATACACGATTGACTGAAATGTCGCTCTTGCATTTCTACCAACACAATAGGCTGTTGGATATGTTTGAAGCGATTTTACCGGGGTCATCAGGATGTAGTTATCAATAAAAACGGCATCATCCTCTATTACCACCGCTGTTCTTGGCCGGACTTCCATACCCTCGCTCCAGTTATGTATCATAGTAAACGTGATTTTTGCACCCTTCTTCACATAAAACTCAGAAACACCAAGATGGAGTGCAGAGTTGACAGTATGCGAAACAGAACATCCTGCAATGATATGAAGTTCGGAATTCTCTTCTGCAATCACAATGTTATGTACCTTCTGCCCGACGTTATCTGATGTGATAAATAAACAAGCCTGTGCCGGAACCGTTACCTTTGAACCAGCCTTAGACCGAATAAAATATCCCTGCCCATGCTCTAGTTCGACATCAGCGGTATATTTATCCATATCTGGCTTAACTATTTTCCATAGATAGTCTTTGAGCCAGTTATACTTCTTTAAGGCATCTGTAGTACCAATAATCTCCAGACCCTCGTCTTCTGCATTTGAATAGACAACAGAGTCATCCTGCTGTAAAAATGAGCCAGCCCGGTTCTTTCCTACTGGTTCGATTCCTGCATCGAGTATGTCATCCCGGTATTCTTCTGGAAATTCATCCAGCGACTTTATTGGTTTATGTTCTTTTCCGGTAGTGTATTTCTCAATTGCAATGTCTTCATCTGAAAATGTGTTTTCGTTCATTCAATTCCATCCTCAATGCTTGCACAACTCAACGCATTTTTCAAAGCCATTCTCCATGATATTCTTTGTTATCTCATCAGGCATTCCAGAGCATGCCATCTGTCCATCGATCATTACATGTGCACGGTCTGCTTTCAGGTGTTGCATGATAGAACCGCTATGGGTTATTACAAGTCCAGCCTTATCTCTCTTACTTGGCATCTTGTTTCTATCAAGAAGCTCACTGATGATTTTGCCAATAAGTTCTATGTTCTCGATATCCACACCAGAATCGGGCTCGTCAAACATGATAAACTCTGGTGATTGTGCAAGTATTTGCAGTATCTCTGACTTTTTGACTTCTCCACCTGAAAAACCAAGATTTACATCGCGGCTTAAAAAATCAGTTGAAATGTTGAGCCTTCTGGCGAGTGCTATTACCTCTTTATCCACCTCTCTCTTTTCTTTTCCAAGTGTGATCTTCACCATGTCGCCGAGCTTTACACCCCGTATTTCCGGGGGGTGCTGGAACGACATGCCCATCCCAAGTTTCACACGTTCGTTGGTTGGCAAATGAGTTATGTCAACTCCTTTAAATATTATACACCCTTTTTTAACCTTGTAACCCGGATAGCCAAGAATCGTCATCAGTAGTGTTGTTTTTCCACAACCATTTGGTCCGAATAGTGCATGAACTTCTCCTGATTCAATATTAAGGGTTAAATCCCTTAAAATCTCCTTTCCATTCACTTCCACAGTTAAATCTTTTATTTGCAGCATACTATCACCGAAAAAGGAAATACAGGTATATTAAAGGCTTTTATTGCGTAGATGCCGAGGATTTAGCTTCGGTCATTTTTCCACATTGCTCTTAAGTGATATTCATCTGTTATAACTTTTTCGTTTATTGGTGGTTGTAAAGTTGTTGGGTGTCGGGCATTGTTTCGACCTGGTTGTATATTCAGGTATAATGTCTGCTGTTCTTGGGTTTGAACAGACGAAAGAAATTAGAGTTTTGGTATAACACCTGAGTAAGTTGACAGCCCCGTTTATTGGGGCAAAGTTTATACTTTCATGTACTGTACACAAAGAAAGAAATATTTATGCTTAAACTGTTTTAACTTATTTGGTAGGGGCAGAAAATGATTAAAAAGAATAATAATCGTGAACTCACAAACAGCAAAAATTCGATAGAGGATAAAGAAGAACCTTTTTTTGAATTGCTAAATGACATGGTCAGTTTTGTTAGTGTTCTTGAACCAGATGGGACTATGATCTTTGTAAACAATACGCTCCTTGAGGCTGTTGGTGCAAAGCTTGAAGATGTAAAAGGAAAGAAGTGCTATGATGCATACTGGTGGGCATATTCTGGTGAAGTAAGAGAAAAGATCAAAGCAGATATTACAAAATGTGCTAAAGGAGAAAAGATTAGACATGAGGTTCAAGCCAGGATAGTTGACGGTTCGCTGATATGGGTAGCGTTCAACATGCATCCGGTGTATGATGATGCAGGGAATATCAGGTATCTTGTGTCAGAAGGATATGACATTACCGAGAGAAAGCAGGCACTGGCAGATATCAAACAGAAGGTTGCATACCTGGATAATATGCCCACTTATATGGCTGTTACAGATGTGAAGGGAAGTCTCCAGTTCACAAGTGCGGTTACGATTAAGAAGCTTGGGCTTACGCTTGATGGGCTTATTGGAACAAAGTTTGACCAGATGGTGTGGTGGGAGTATTCTAAGAATGTTCAGAAGCGTATGAGAAGTGTTGTGTCCGAGGCTTCAGAAGGGAAGAGTTCCGTATTCGAAGTAGACATCAAACAGGGAGAAGATCTTGTTCCAATCAAGTACACATGCGATCCAATGCGAGATGAAAACGGAGATATCTACGCACTTCTTCACACAGGGACCAGAATTGACGAGCTGAGGGCTGCTCTGGATGACGCCAGACAGAAAGCTGCATACGTGGATAATGCACCGATTCCAATAGCGGCTGTGGATAGGGATATTAATATTCTATTTATAAATAAAATCGGGGCAAGTGTCGCCGGAACAACACCTGAAGAAGCAATCGGTAAGAAATGTTATGATGTGTTTGACACACCAGAATGTGGAACAGAAAAGTGTTGTATCGAACAGGTGGTTAAAAATGGACAGGTTGTAACAGGAGAGACACGCCTTCGTGGTGTAAAGGAGATGGATGTACAGATAACATGTGCACCGTTTAAGGATTCTGAAGGAAACATCGCCGGAGGTGTAAAATATATCACTGATATCACTGATCTGAAACGACTGATGAAAGAAGAAAAGAAACTTAGCGATGCTATTATGAAATTGTCCACACCCATCATACAAATATGGGATGATGTACTTATGCTACCTTTAATCGGAAGGATCGATGCAATGAGAGCTGAGCAGATCCTTGAAAATCTGCTTGAAGCAATAGCTTCGACCGAGGCAGAGGTGGTCATTATAGATCTTAGCGGGATTCCAACCGTGGATACCGAAGCCACCCATCAGCTAATTAAGGCAGCAAGTGCAGCCATGATGCTCGGCAGTAAAGTAATCTTTACCGGGATCAGTCCTGATGTGGCACAGACTATGACCAGACTCGGGATAGACTTATCAACTCTTGAAACACGCCAGACACTGTGTGTAGGACTGCAGGAAGCAATTAACATAATAAAAAAATAAGATGTGTAGTGTTGAGGTTCTGTTTTGTTTGCCCCGATTAGAGCTATTGATATTGTTGAAGATATGAGTGTTGCCGATCTTGTCAGTGGTTTTTCAGGTTGTGCTTTTGGTGCCGGTCGTGTAGCTACTGCCTGTGAAATCTATCGTGAGATGCTGGAAGATTCCGATTGCCTGGTGTTTTTTGGTCTTGCAGGTGCTATGGTTCCGGCTGGCATGAGGAAAGTTGTAAGCAGTGAGATTAAGGCTGGTAATATTGATGTGCTGGTGACAACTGGTGCAAATATCGTGCATGACGTGATTGAAGCTATTGGGTTGCCACATCTTAAAGGAACTGAGGTTGTTGATGATGTGAAGCTTTACAAGAACAAGATCAATCGAATCTATGATGTGTTTTTACCAGAGAGTTATTTCTCAAATCTTGAAGAGTGGCTGCAAGGAGAAGTATTCCCAAACCTTCCGCAGGCAGTATCTATTCGCGAGCTGTGCTCTGCCATCGGTGAACGACTTGAAGACCCTCATTCGATTTTAAAATGTGCCTTTGATGCTGAAGTACCTGTATTCTGCCCTGCTGTGCAGGATTCTATCATAGGGCTCCAGGCATGGCTATACAAACAGAGTAATTCTTTTACGATTGATGCACTTGCTGATATGCAGGAGCTAATTGATCTGTGTTATGAAGCGAAGCATGCCGGTGCTTTCTTTGTGGGCGGGGGAGTTCCAAAAAATTTCATACTCCAATCGATGCTTTTAACACCAAAGGATTTTGATTACGCAATCCAACTTACGATGGACAGGCCTGAAACTGGCGGCTTGAGCGGTGCAACGCTTGATGAAGCACGCTCGTGGGGGAAAATCGGGGAGAACGCAAAGTCTGTAACAGTCTACTCGGATGCTACGATCACTCTTCCTTTAATTGTAGCAGCAGCAAAAGATGGGGGCAAACGTGTCCCAACAATTTAGTTCTGTACTTGCTGGAATTAAGTTGTGGTCGTTTTTATGCAAAATCGTGAGATCGCTTTTCTAACCGCAGGGAAGTACAGAGCTGCGGGATATAATAATTAAATCCTCAAAAGAAACAGATACTATTCAGTAATTATTCTTCTCAACTCTTCAAGATCGAAGGAGTGATTGAATGGATCAATGACCTGTGGTGTTGTGTAGATGTGTTCTATTGTTGTCATCTGCTGTATTACTCTTGGGTTGTCAATTTCTGCTTCATCCCCTTTGGATCCATTGAGTACGATAGCAATCACTCTGATATTTTTATGCTGCAGATGCTCTACTGTTAAGACTGTGTGATTGATTGTTCCAAGCCCGGCACGTCCAACCACGATAGATGGGATGTGCAGCATTGCTATAAGGTCTGAAATTAACAGCCTTTGGGTTATCGGAACTGCAACGCCCCCGGCACCCTCGACCACAACAACCTCATGGCGTGATGAGAGCCGATTGTAACAGTCTATTATCTTTTGGATGTTTAAGGTAGTATTTTCCAGCTCTGCGGCAATCATCGGTGCAAGAGCATGTTTTAGACGATATGGACACACCAGATCAATGGAATCTGTTGAGGCTGCTGCCTGTTGAAGCTTCTGTGCATCATCTCCTCCCCCGGTTTCAACAGGCTTCATCACTCCAACATCTATTCCCTCTGCCACCAACGATTTTACAATAGCCGTAGCTACAACTGTTTTCCCAACATCGGTACCAGTGCCTGTAATAAACACCCCTGTCATAATAATCCATACTCCCCAAGTGTTTCAAGTATTATATCTGCTGCCGTATGCACATCCTGTCTGCTGTGGGTGGACATAAGAGTTGTTCGAATGCGTTCCTCCCCTTTTGGAACAGACGGCGAACGAATGGCAGTTACATACACGCCACGTTCAAATAACCTTTCTGCAACAGCACAGGTTACATCTTCATTTCCAATCAATACACCCGCCTTTTTTCTGTATGCGGAGCACACAGTTTCTCCAATCAATATTGGAATTATTTGAGAATTGGTTGCAAGACTTAAACCACCATTGTTTAGAGAAGTCGTGTATTCCCTGACGTTTTTCCATAGCTTTTTTGCAGGGTCTTCCTGCTGTACAACCTTGATTGCTGCGATTGCTGCACCCACTGCTGCCGGTGGCAGTGCTGTTGTGAAAATAAAGGAACGTGCAGTGTTGATAAGATATTCGATTAGCTCCTCTCTACCAGCAACATATCCCCCCATACTGCCAAGTGCTTTGCTTAATGTTCCCATTTGAATATCAATTTTATCATGCATCCTGAAGTGTTCTACTGTGCCGCTTCGCTTTTTTCCAAAGACACCTGTAGCATGAGCGTCATCCACCATCACAACACAATCGAAATCCTCTGACAGTTCCACAATCTCAGGAAGTGGTGCAAGATCGCCATCCATGCTGAACACTCCATCAGTCACAATCAAACGGTGCCGGTACTGGGCAGACTCTTTGAGGAGAGATCGCAAATGCTCCATATTTCTGTGTGCATACACCTTCACATCAGCACCAGAAAGCCTGCACCCATCAATAATACTTGCGTGATTAAGAGAATCACTGAGTATTACATCACCTTTTTTCATAAGACTTGTGAGACACGCAATATTTGCTAAATAGCCAGCACTGAACACCAGACATCTTTCAACACCCTTGAAATCTGCAAGAGTTTTCTCAAGTGACATGTATAAATCGTTTGTACCAGTAACAAGCCGCGAGCCACCGCTTCCAGTACCGTATTTTTCAACAGCATCAACTGTTGCCATTTTTACAAGAGGATGCTCAGTTAAGCCGAGATAATTATTTGAAGACAGCATCAGCAGCTGTCGACCACCAACACTCACCCGTGAAACCTGTCCAGTCTCTAAAATACGTAATTTTCGATAAAGATGCTCACGTTTTATTCTCTTGAGTTCATCAATCAACCATTTCATCTAAACTACCAGATGCCTAACCTAAGGTTCTTATGGTTTACCATGATTTATCTCCTGACCGAACACTGGCGAACATCATGCGGAGAAAGGGATTTGAACCCTTGAACTCCTGTGAGAAAGGCTCTTGAGGCCTTCGCCGTTGACCGCTTGGCTATCTCCGCAAT
>CAJHIR010000031.1 GCA_905067535.1 Candidatus Argoarchaeum ethanivorans | reverse complement strand
TGCTGTAGGTGACAAAGTTAGGCGGGATACTTTTTGCACGCATCGTTTCTACCCAACTTTTGGCAACATCGTAGTCAGGAGCTTTGTTAATGAGCGTGCTGTAGGTGATAACGTTAGGCTGAATACCTTCTCTGTACATCGTTTCTACCCAATCTTTGGCTATGTTGTATTCAGGAGCTTTGTTAATGAGCGTGTTGTATGTGAAAACGTCAGGGGATAACCCCGCGTCTTGGATCATCTTAAACACCTTAAGCGCGCTTAGATAGTCGGGAATGCTTGCCATAAGTCGATTCCAGTTTCGCAAGAATTCTTGGCGTTCCATTTCATCGATGCCCTGCTTTCGAACAGTATATCCCAGACATTCTGAAACACACAGACCAAATTTGTTGGCTTCTTCTACTTTTCCGATAGTTTTAAGAGTGTAGATAAAATATTCGGGAGCTTCCGGTTCTGCAGATACTTCTGGATTTAATTCCCCCAAAGAAAATACTTCGAAGTCCTCTTCCCACTTCTTGGGTTTAGTGTGGTCTTTTTCAGTTATGGACTTAATATCAAAGTCTCGCAAAGCGATTTCACAGACAGTTCCGTTAATAACTACCTCGTTGGTATGAGACCAGCCACATGCTCGTGTTGCCCTTCGAGCGCTGTCTCCCACCCAATCTTTGTGCCCGTTTGGCAGTTCAACACTCACGTCTAACCCAGAACAGATGGCGAGACGAAGTTGAGGTATTTTATTTATGGCAATTCCCGTTCTTTTGTTCATTTCCTCCTGAAATTTATTAGCCATGATGGTTGCAAGGCAGCACAAGGCTTTAAATTCCTTCGCCTTTTCGGTCATAACCAGCCAGCCATCACCAGTGAACTTCACTAAAGCATCTTTCAACTCAAGATTTTCGAGATGAGGTCGGATTTGGTTGGCTAAGGATATATTGAAGCGGTTCAGTTGAGGCGTAGTGAGTTTTAGCCCGGCGGCTGTCGAACCAATTAGGTCTATAGAGAGGCAGAGAACATAGGCTTCTATGTTCTCTCCTGCCAAACCTTCCAACTGGTCATTGCGTTCCATTTGAAACTTCACTCCATTTTATTTTACGCAAATCTTTATTGTTTATGTATGTATAATTTAAAACCACTGCCCTGCCTAAAGTCGAAGGATTGTTCTTATCAGTGTTGTGAAGAATTTTGGTTTGAGTGTTAGAAGCAGATTCTTAGATGGATAGAGGTCTCCTTCCGGCACCGTTTCTCGTATTGTTATTGGTTTTGTGATTTTATCGCTTTCCTCTATTATTTCTTTGGCTACATTGATTAGCTGGATTGTTTGCTCTCCCTTCTCTTCGTCCACGATCCCGTTTGCAATCTTCAGTTTTATTAATTTTTTTGATGCCTCGTAAGAAGATGCTGCTATTTCGTCCCTGTTCATCCACACAGTTTCATAGTTCAGTGCATTTTTCCAGTTTGTTGCATTTTCTATTGCAAGCCTGTGACTTTCAAGATCGTTGAATCGCAGTTTGTATCCGAATTTGTCCGGATTTTTGAATACAATGCTTCCTGGGTCTACAAATGGTGCAAGTGGTGAGATGAAGCAGTCGAGGATTTTTTTTGACTCTGGTATTTTTTTGGTTATTGACTCGATGTATTTGTGCGTTTCAACTGCACTTGTGTATGTTTGAAATGGCAGCCCTGTCATAAAGTATAGATCAACTCGTTTGAAGTTTAGTTCTGCTACGTGTGAGATGAATTTTTCAAGTTCACTATTTTGGTATGGTCTGCCGAATGCGTTTCTAACTTTTTCACTGTGGCTTTCCGGTGAGATGTGGAGAATTACCTCGTCTGATGCCTGCTCTAGTATCGTTAGTGTTTCCTTGTTTGGTGGTTTGAAGAATTCAAAGAAGATCGGGGCATCGAATTTGTTTTCTTTCAGCTCTTTTATTACTGCTGCTGCATGTTTGAGGTTGAACTGCAAATCTCCTACCAAAAAAACTGGAATTTTCATGTACTGGTTGATTGATAGAATCTCTTCAGCAACCTTTTCAGCCGGTTTGAATGCGATGCCGGTTCTTTGAAATGAATTTTTAAAAGTATGACATGAGCCTCCGCATGTGATGCAATTAAAATTACATCCTTTGTAAGCAAGAGACATGCCTATTGGATCCTGCATAAATTTAGCAAATGGAAGAAACGCTTTTGGTTTCATAGATTTTATCGCTTCTTTTGCAACAAAACTGTAGTCGATGGAATAGCCACCAATATCTTCCGGTACAAAGGTGATGCCATTTGTCTTAATCAACTCACCTTCTCGCCACGACAGGTTGGGGATATCCTCTATTACGCCTCTCCCCTCGATCAAATACTCTAAGAGCTTTCTAAAAGGCTCTTCTGTCGTGTCACCTGAAAGTACGTAGTCCACCTGTTTATAATTCTGTAGAATATCCTTCCAGAAAATGGTTGATGTGAATCCACCAAAGACAATTGGCCTGTCCCAGATTTTTTTGATAATTTTTGCAACTTCTACAGCACCCTGTACATGAACCATCCAGTGAAGGTCAATACCATAAACAGCAGCATCAATTTTTTTGATTTCCTTTTCAACATCAAAGGAGCTATCCATCAGCATCTGGGTTGCAATATTTAAGATTCTAACCTTGTACCCCTTTTTTCCAAGGTATGTGAGAAGAGTGAGAAAACCTACCGGGTACAACTCAAAAACAGGTGTTGAAGGGATCAGGTCACTTATAGGACCGTGGTGCACATCCTTTTCTCTGAAATCGTATAAACTTGGTGCATGAATTAAAACAAGGTCAGCTTTCAAGATTTCACCAGCGAATTCAAATCAATCAAATCAATCACATTCTCTGAAAATGCGATTAAATTGTCAACTCCTTTAATCTCATAGGGAAGTACCGGAACACTCTGTACCTTATATGTATTTCCAAGTTCTGTTTGTATCAACTCTGTATAGTGATGATGGATTTTAGATTTCTTATCCCATACATCGCCCTGGCACAAATTCTTCTCTGCCACCTGGTTGATCAGTATTCCGCCAATTTTCACGTTAAAATCAGTTAATTCTCTGACAATGCGTTTTGTCTGAGCATAGCCAAGCCATTCGGGAATCGTAACAATATACGCCTTCACAACACCAGAAGACATGAAACCAAGAACATCCTCAGCTAATATCTTCCACTCATTAATAATATCAAGCGGGTTTCTCCCTTTTTTGCGTTTGATCTTATCAAGCACGCTTTTAACTGAAAAATAAAGCTTACCAGCTTCGCCAAGGTGCTCATAAAACTGTTCCTCAAGTTTTAAAAGCTTGAGAGTACCGCCAGCAGGCGCTGTATCCCACACGATAAAATCGTAATTATCTGCAAGATGCTGGTCAAGTAGATACGTTAAAACAAACTGGTCACCGATTCCTGGTGCACCAGCAATATAATCAAGGATGGATTCATCAACCGGGAAAAACGAAGAGAGAACTTCATACACCTCATCGCCGTACTTTTCTTTCCACATATCAAGAACGATCTCCTCATCAAGCTCGATAACATCCAGCAGATCAAGACCAGGCACTTTATTGATCCCAGCATGCGTGAACCCGAGACCAAATATATCAAACAAGGATGGCGATGGATCGCTTGAAATCAAGAGAGTCTTTTTGTCCTTTGCTGCCAGATGCACAGCAACAGAAGCTGCACATGTGGTCTTACCAACACCACCCTTGCCCCAGAATGATAAAATCATTGGTGGGTATGCCTCCGGACGGTGATAGTTATTCTAATCGGTGGTGTGATGATTTTTCTCATGGTTAACTCCTATTATGGACGTACTATTCTTTTATGAAGCTCTTTTGTGCTTTTTGGCAGCAGTATGTGGTTTCTGTGGCAGAAGTTTTCAAGTATGGTGTAGAAAATAGAATGCTCAATGTTTCGAATGAGGGCAGCCTTGTGAGCCTGGATCAACAGGTCTGGATAGCCCCCCCTGATGATACTTTCCGCTCTAAGGATGTTTGCAATAGTCTCGGTCAATCCCTGTTCGTGAGCCCATCGTGGATATTCTACACGCCCAACCCTATTTGAAAGATTGATGTAGAAAAAAGCTATCTGGTCTTTGAATTGTCCATATCTGTCAAGTATTGATTTGGTTTGTGCACTTTCACTTGTTGCACGCCTGTCATCTCTATCGCACAGGAAAGCACTTGTGCGATCTCCCCAGTTTGGCATATACGGCTGAATGAGGTAGGTATCCTGAAGTTTGGTTTTTTTGAGGTTGTATAACTTTTGAAGCATCTGTGTTAGATCATGGGGGTGTGAATTATCAGTATAGGCTGTGAGTGTATTTCCTGTGTTTGTTGATGTTTGCAGCAGTTTTTTGATTGCTTCAAGATAAATATCCCTGATATTTTTGTTAAGAGAATTGATATGTGATAGAATGAGTGAACCATCGAGCAGTACGAAGATATGATCGTGTGCATGCAGTAGCTCCTGCATTTGTTCACACTCGGCTTTAAACCTGCGTGCATCAACAAATTCATCGCTGTATGCGTAGACGTGTGCTGCTTCGAATTCTTCTGGTGTGATTATTAATGCGTTTGTTTTCTGTTTGAAGCTTTTAGCATTTGTGTGTTTGTTGTAGATGCTTGCTGTTTGAATCACTGCAACCGGGAGATTGTAGGTTTTGTCAGGATAAATCTGGCTTCCATCCACTGCACCAACAGTAGTACTACTTAGGGTGTGATCCATCCAGTTCTGGGCATCAGCATGGTTCTTCCATTGTTGAACAAAGGGTTTGATGAACCCGCCTTCAAGTATGCGAGCCCCGCTATATCGCGGAAGCCTCTTGTTGGCATCAAAAAGCTCTATTGTTAGCTTTTCAAGTGCCTGCTGGTATTCCTTGCTTGACTCGCTCCGTTCTCTTACATAGCCTCTAACAGCTTCAATTTTTTGCTCAAGTTCTTCGCCAACATCTTTTATATTTAGCATTTACAATTCTCTGAACACCTTTTATTCCATATAAACCCCGCCTTAAAATATCTCAATTCCTGAGGCGGTTAAAGATAACTGAAAAGACCCCTGTTTCCCGAAGTTTTTTGATAGCAAGTGCCAGTACCGAAAAATCTGCGTACATCAGCGTCCACACAATAATAACTGGCATTTCTATAAAAAAATGGAAATATTGTTAATAGAGATGCTGAGAGGGCATGGCAAGCACATCTTGGAACGGTAGAAAATTGTGGCGAAAAAGCCAACCGGCATCACGCAGATTAATGCTTTGGTGTGGACTTCTGCTATGCCCTTATTGGGATTTGATAGCTTCCCCGCAGGTGCATGTTAAATTGACAAATTATTTATAGTATTACACAGACTAATCTGAATAAATTAATGAATAAAAAGTGATAGAGATGGATATACTTTTGAAAGTGTTCCTGGCGGTAGGACTATTAATTGCGCTCACGATAATATTGTGTACATACAGAGCTGTGGTTGGCCCGGGAATATTCAATCGGGTTATTGCAGTAAATGTAATAGGGACAAAAACAATCGTTCTCCTGGTTCTCATAGGTTATTATTTTGAGAGACCAATGTTCTTTGATATTGCACTTTTGTATGCTATGCTAAACTTCATCGCTACTCTAATTTTTGCAAAATATATACAGAAGGGTGATGTATGCTCGAGATAATCGTTGCAGCATTCCTTGCAGTTGGTATATTTTTTATGCTGGTTGGTGCTGTTGGATTATTGAGGTTTCCCGACTTTTACACGAGACTGCATGCGACAGGAAAGTGTGATACCCTCGGGGAAGTTCTTATCATTGTTGGTTTACTATTATATCACCTGTTCCATTACCCAGAAACGCCTCTTGTATGTGTGAAGCTATTATTTTTAATCCTATTCATCTTTATCACCAATCCAACAGCGACGTATGCGTTGATGAGATCTGCTTATAAGACTGGCGTAAAACCATGGAAGCTCGGGGATGAGAGACAATGAAAGGAAAGGGTTTTGGAATACTTGTAACTTTTTGTATGATGTTTCTATTCTGGCTTCTTCTTTCTGGAATCTTTGATACACTCCATCTTACAGCTGGTCTGATATGCAGTGCAATTGTTGCTTTGATCTCTCATGACATGATCATAAAAGGAGATGAAGAGAAGATACTCTCGAAATCATTCAAACTTGCAATTTATATACCATGGGAACTCTGGCAGATAGTACTTGCAAATCTTGATGTTGCATATCGTGTGTTGCATCCAAAGATGCCAATAGACCCTCTTATAATAGAGTTTGACACGACATTGCGAAGTGACCTTGCTCTTGTCACACTTGCTAATTCTATCACCTTAACCCCTGGAACGATAACAATTGGAATAACGAACGGAAGGTTTTGTGTGCATGCAATTGCAAAAGAGCCTGCCGAGGCGCTTACCGTTGATGGAACAATGCAGCAAAAAGTAGCTGATGTATATATGGAGTGGTAATAAAAAATGATACCGTCCATCGACATTGCTTTATTATCGATCATTGTGGTACTTGCAATAGTAGCAATAACTGTTAAAGACCTCCTCGCCGCAACGATGGTACTTGGTGTTTACAGTTTTTTGATGGCAATGGTCTGGGTAGAGATGCATTCAGTGGATGTAGGCTTTACAGAAGCTGCTGTCGGTGCCGGTGCAACAACAGCCTTCTTGATTGCAGCATTGTCCAGAACAGCAAGGCATGAAAAGGAGGTAACAGATAAAAAGACGAAACGACTTCCAGCAGTAGCACTGGTTTTTATCATCCTGTTAGGTGTCATTTTTGTATACATAGCAGAGGACATACCTGCGTTTGGAGATTCGGATTCTGCCCCCAATAAGTATGTAAAGTTATTCAGCATGGATGCTGATGAAATAGAAAATGACCTAAACCAGGGTATTGTCCCTGAAAAATTGATTGGTAGGGTTAAAGAGGCAGGTTTTCAAGCTCCCACCGGAGTTATAAATCTCCGGAAGGGTGAATGGGATGCATTTATTATCCCGGAAGAGACAACTCAACATTTCTACCCAAAGGAACAGAAGTATTACTTTATCAAAAAGGAGGGTGATAAGCTTGATGTTTACCGATATTCGCTGATCGTACGATGGGTGGAAGAAGGTAAGAGAGAGACTGAAGTTGTAAATATGGTAACTTATGGTCTTGCAGATTATCGTAGCTATGATACTCTTGGAGAGACTGCTGTTATTTTTACTGCCGGTGTATCAGTTATATTACTCTTGAGAAGGAGGGGTAAACTTTGAGCAGGGAGAGGGATGTCATCATAGAAACAGTATCGAGATTGATGATACCGTTTATCCAGCTTTTTGCATTGTATGTGATCATTCATGGAGCAGGTGGACCTGGTGGAGGATTCCAGGGTGGAGTTATATTTGGCTCTTCCTTTGTGTTGTTCATCATCGCTTTTGGCATCACAGCCGCACGAAAAAAAGTTTCGGAAAGAGTGAATACTGCCCTGAGTGCTCTTGGTGTGTCTATCTATGCTGTTGTTGGGCTTCTATGTATAATCTCCAGTCTCGGGGTTGCACAATATCTAAACTATGGGTACCTTCCACTACCATTTCACTTTGAGGAAAGAAGAGCTCTTGGTATGGATTTTGTAGAAATAGGTATAGGAATAACAGTGATGGCAATAGTCACATCTATATTTTTTGACCTTGCATGGAAAGAAGAAGATGAAGGAGACAGTGAGTAAATGGAATGGATAGCAGAAATACTTGAAAAGTATAATTATTGGACTTTTATAATTATCATGCTTATTGGCCTCTATGGGATGATAGCAAAAGATAATCTGATCAAGAAGATAATAGGCTTGAGCATATTCCAGACTGCTATATTTCTTTTCTATGTATCACTGGCTGATGTGATTGGTGGAACTGAGCCAATCGTAATCGAAGGATATAAAGGATTGTATGTAAATCCATTACCTCATGTACTCATACTCACAGCTATAGTAGTATCAGTAGCAACTCTTGCAGTCGCACTCGCTCTGGTAATACGAATACATGAAGAATACGGAACAATAGAGGAAAGAGAGATACTAATAAAGGAGAGAGAGGCGGCTAGTTAATAATATTAAATATTTATTATTGTAACCTCTGTTGCCCAGCCGACGCATTTAAATATTAGCATAATCAAGAGGCGTGTATGAATGTACTAGTGACAGGCGGTGCAGGATTCATCGGATCCAATCTGGTTTATGAACTCTCTAAAAAACATGACGTAACGGTGCTGGACAACTTCCACACAGGTATTGCAGATAATCTAAAGGATAAAATAACTGTTGTCAACGATTCCTCCCGCAATATCGGCGATCGGTTCTCAAACGCTGATATTGACATTGATGCAATCTTTCATCTTGGCATACCATCTTCCTCTCCGATGTACAAGGAAAATCCGATGCTTGTCGGGTCAGCAATAAACGATGCCATGAACGTCTTCGAGTTTGCAAAGAAAACAGGTGCAAAGGTTGTGTTTGCGTCTTCTTCTTCTCTTTACAATGGACTACCTACCCCAAACAAGGAGGATATGGACGTAATGGTAGCTGATTATTACACCGAGGCGAGGTTTGGAATCGAACGGGTTGCAGAGTTATACCATAAGTTATACGGAATCAGTGTGGTTGGACTCAGATTTTTCTCGGTCTATGGTCCCAACGAGCGTGCAAAGGGGATCTACGCAAATATAATCTCCCAATTCCTCTGGGAAATGCAGGATGGCAAAATTCCAGTCATCTATGGTGATGGTAAGCAAACAAGAGATTTTGTTTTCGTGAGCGATGTGGTCCGGGCGTGCATTCTTGCCATGGAAACGGATGTGTCAGGCATCTTCAATGTAGGAACAGGCGTTTCGCACAGTTTCAATGATGTTGTTAATCTATTGAACAATGCGCTTGGCACAGATATTAAACCACAGTATATCGAGAATCCTGTAAAAAATTATGTAGCTCACACGTTGGCTGACCTAACGAAAGTGAAAACCGCTATTGGTTTCCGTTCAAAGTACTCGTTGGAAGAGGGTATCAGTGAGATTGTTTGATGTGCCAGTGAATGTGGTGATTTTAGGGAAGAATAGGACTTTCTGGTGCCAGCCAGAGGCCATTCTTTGACTAACATACTGGATCTTCAGGATGTTGAAGTTGATATAAATTTAGACTGTCTAAAAAATAAGTAACTCTTAAGCCAGAAAGCTGAATTTAGGTAGTCTCCTAAAAGTAGCCAAACAAATACGAAAAGTATAAAAGGTGTGGAGTAACCAACAGGCGATTAAATGCTGCACATTCGGCACGTTTTTGAAAATGCTCTCGCAGGCAGCATTACTTATGATGATGCCATACACCTGTTTACTGAATGTAAGCCTTCGACCCTTTTTGCTCTTGCAGATAACTTGCGTAAGATGACATGCGGAGACGTGGTTACCTATGTTGTCAACAGAAATATTAATTTTACTAACATCTGCATCGGAAGCTGCAAGTTTTGTGCTTTTAGAAGAGAAAATGGCTATCGATTGTCTATTGAAGAGATAATAGCTAAAGCAAGAGAAGCAGTCGATGTTGGTGCAAGCGAGATATGTATACAGGGCGGACTTCTTAATGATATGTATATTGAAGATTACTGCAAGATTCTAAAGAGTGTAAAATCAGAGTTTCCGCACCTTCACCTCCATGCATATTCTCCTATGGAAGTGTTTCATGCTGCGCACACCTCTAATATTTCTGTTAAAACTGCACTGTCAAAACTTAAACAAAGTGGTCTTGATAGTATGCCAGGGACAGCCGCAGAGATATTTTCTAAACGGGTACGAAGTATTATATGTCCTGAAAAACTGAGTGCAGAAGACTGGTTAACAGTGGTACACTCTGCACATGAAATGGGAATACCAACTACGGCAACCATGATGTACGGGCACATAGAGACCATCGAAGAACGGATAGAACACATGCTGTGCATACGAGAACTCCAGAAAAAAACAGGGGGCTTCACCGAGTTTGTGCCCCTTTTGTTTATGCCACACAACAATGCACTTGGAAAGATTACAAACAAAGATAGAGATAAACTGGACGATCTAAAAGTTCATGCGATTGCAAGAATCATTTTTCACACCCACATCAATAATATCCAGACAAGCTGGGTGAAACTTGGAATAAAACATGCACAGGACATACTCCTCTGTGGTGCCAATGATCTTGGGGGCACACTGATGGAAGAGAAAATATCAAGAAGTGCAGGTGCCGTAAATGGCGAATACATCACACCCGGAGAATTTAACACACTTATCAAAAGTGTTAACAGACAGCCTGCAATAAGAAACACTCTTTATACAAGCACATCTTTGCAATAGTTGAGCTGATGGATATAATAGTAAAGTATTAACTTATAATTATAAAATTAAAATAACTACAACTTCATCATAACATTTATGGCAAGGAGATTAGGACAGCATTTTATTACAGATCAACGCCTGTTAAAGCGTATCGTGGAAGCAGCATCACTGTGTTCAGGTGATGTAGTACTCGAAATCGGTGCCGGATATGGAAGCCTTACAGAGCTACTTTGCAATCATGCAGGCAAAGTGATTGCCATTGAAAAAGATACTGTTCTTGTCAGCCATCTTAATAATATTGAAGCAGACAACCTTGAAATCATTCACGCTGATGCGCTTGAGGTTGATTTCCCTTATTTTAATAAAATCGTTTCAAACCTCCCCTACCAGATTTCCTCGCCGATAACTTTTAAGTTTTTTAAATATGATTTTGATCTTGCTGTCTTGATGTACCAGTATGAGTTTGCAAAACGCATCAGTGCACAGACTAATACCAGGGATTATAGTCGACTTTCTGTTGCTGCACAATACTTTGCAGATGCACGAATATTGTTTAAAGTACCAAAAAATGTTTTTAAGCCACCCCCTGCTGTCAATTCGGCAGTAGTGTCGATGCGTATAAAAAAAACCCCGCGGGGCGCTCTTGATGAAGACTTTTTTTTAGATGTCGTCAGGGCATCCTTTGCACATCGCAGAAAAAAGCTTAAAAACTCGCTTCTTGCAAATCTTGCCATAAACAGAGAAACCCTAAAAGAAGTTCCTATCTCACTTCTCAACAGGAGAGCAGAGACTCTAAATCTAACAGAATTTATTCAATTGTCTAACACCTTGATTGCTTCGCAATCAAGAGTCACTGGTACCTTGATTACTGCGTAATCAAGAATTATTTTCTGCACTCGATTGCTTCCGCAATCGAGAATTGAAGGTTACAGGTTATCTCTGCACAACGAAGTTGTGCAGTGCTTGCGTAATCAAGAATCAAGATTTGTTATTTCTACTCACGTTGTATGCAGGAGAAAAA
>CAJHIR010000030.1 GCA_905067535.1 Candidatus Argoarchaeum ethanivorans | reverse complement strand
TATCCTGACTTTATCGGACTGCAATTTTTGTCTGGAAATTAAATTGCCGCAACAATAGGTCTCGCCCGATGTCGATTAGTGTGTATTTTTTGGCGAAATCTACTCAAAGTTCGGGTGAAATGGACATTCAATCATAGATATGGCTGTGAATATGGATCACGTTCATCTCTTCATAAAATATCCACCAAAGTATTCAGTAAGCTGTATAAGCCAAGAAGATAAAAGGTAGAAGCAGTAGAATATTGAGACAACACTTCCCACATCTGAAGGAATGGTGCCTCAATCACCTATGAGCTCCCGGATGTTATCATAGCTCAGTAGGACAGGGCTGGAGGGCAGTTGAGATATATCTCTACACAAAGCCCAATCAAACGAAACCTTTATATGCCAAAAACGCTAACAAGCTTTGTACTTATAAGTAAGGGGTATAGTGACTTTTACAATGTTAGGTAAATTTCAGAACTAAACGGGAGATGAAAATATGGGTTGGAAAGAAGGCAGGGGGATGTTTCCATTTTTATCTTCAGCGGAGGCGCTGCAACATCCCGTAAGACCGTTCAAAGTAAATGAAAGATGTTTTATTAGGAAGGAACATAAATGTGGAAAGATATTCGGTGCTTCGAAATCATGCTTTATAGCTTGTCCGGATGAAGAGGAACTTGAACCTATTTTGGAACTATTTTCAGAAAAACTTGCCAAAGTAGATATAGAACCAATAATTGCGGTTAAAGAACGTGCTTACGGTCAAGATATTTTTTGCACTAAAATCTGCGGTAAAATTATAGAATCAAAGTTTTGTGCTACAATATTAGATAATTCCATTGTAGATGGTAAAAATATTCCAAGTCCCAATGTATATTATGAATATGGTTTAATGACTTCCCTAGGAAAGCACATTATACCTCTACAAAAAGAAGATTTAAAATTAGCCTTTAATATCCAAAGTTATGACACTATTAAATATAATTCTGGGAACATTGGTACTGAATTAGACAGAGCAATTAAGGACGCTGTTAGAATAACAGAATCGATAGATAAAGAAGATAAAAAAGCGGGGGTTTTCTCGGAAAAATCAATATTGAGAAGTTTCGAAATATCCGGCTTTGAACTAAAAAAGGATGAGACTTGGATCCTTTACAATGCCATAAATGACACAGAATTCAAGGGTTTCGGTCAGTACGATAAGGGTTTTTATATTTATCTGGGGAGATTGGATGACCAAGAGGAAATGCAAACATATCTTGAAGATTTAAATATAGTCTTATATCGAACTGAAAAAAAGTTTGAAGAATTAGAAAGAGATATGCAAAAATTGGCAAAAGAAAACAAAGATTTTGAACCTATATACAAAACGCTAAGTTTAATGAGTAATATTTATATAGGATTCATAATAAACTCTGAAATAGACATATCCGATTTTATTAAAAATGCAGAGAGTATGATGTCAAAATATTATAGATTTAGCTTAACATATAATAAAAATAGCGAAATCCTATTTGGGGACATTAAAGTAAATTTAGATTACTCAAAACCTTCATTATAATGGAATTTCCCTATTATGAAAGTAAAAGCAGATGAGATGGAGTTGTTATCAAAAATGTTGGTTGAGATTAGGGGGCTGAGGAAGGACTTAAAGAGTGATATAGGAGATATTAATGACGACTATTGGCAATAGCACAATCCGCTTAGAAAAAAGTGGAAAGGGATGCCTCCGAATTCAGAGCCTGTTCCATAATTAGCATCGTTCCGATACTTTTATCACTCTTCCAGTCATATTATGTAATATGGCGTTCATTAGAAAGCTTTACAATAAAAACTGGTTATTTCCCCCAAGTATTTTAGATTTAATCGATGAAGACCATGTTTGTAGACTTGTTTGAGAAATATAGCCCTACACAGAACAAATAAAACGAAACCTTTATACGCCAAAAACGCTAACAAGCCCTGTACCCAGAAAGAGCAAGCTTCGCAAACACACCCGAAAAACCCAAATACCAGTTAAATGAAATGCACAATTAGAAGGAGAAGCGATCATGTCAACTGAAATTTCTGTCTACGAAAGTCGGCTAATTCGTGAAAGTGTGGTGTTAAAGCCAGCAGAGGATAGCTTCCGCCAGGGCTGGAAAGAAACGATGGCAGGCGAAACACGACCTGTATCTGAATTGTGGGATGACATCGATCCAGAGTGTACTGAAGGTGCGCAGGTTTGGATCCCTTTCTCCAGAATCTGAATTGTGGGATGACATCGATCCAGAGTGTACAGCTTGTCTTGACCCCAGTGAAACAGAACCACTGCCACCTGTTCCCGAGCTTCCAACGATCGTTCTTTTCTCGGCTGCTTTGATCGCATTGGCTGGATACATTGGCTTGAGAAGACAAAAGAATAATTGAAAAGAGAAGTTATTGAGAGGTACATTTTTAAAACCCTCCTTTATTCTTTATTAGGCTATGGTGCTTATACGAAAAGAATGAAGATGGAAAGCCTTTTAAATATCAAAAATATTTCTATTATTAAATGGTGGTAAGGAAATGAGATATAAAGTAGTTATCAAGGAAGATTTAGAGGATGGGGGATACAACGTGAGCTGCCCTGCATTACCAGGGTGTCATTCTCAGGGCGATACGATAGAAGATGCGCTGGAAAACATCAAAGAGGCAATAGAGTGTTACTTAGAGAGTTTAAAAAAGGATAAGATACCAATTCCAGTGGAGCCAAGAATGGAGGTTATGGAAGTAACCGTATGACAAAACTTCCTGTTGTCTCGGGAGAACAAATGATTAAAGCCTTAAAACGTGCAGGATTTTATGCACATCATCAGAAGGGCAGTCATGTCACACTTTGTATGGAAGAACCTCCTCAAGTTCGCGTTGTAGTGCCTAATCATCGTGTAGTGAAAAAAGGAACACTCAGAAGCATCATAAGGGATGCTGGGTTAACAGTTGAAGAGTTCGTTGAGTTGCTACAGGGGAAAAAGTAGCATAGACTTAAAAATGCTATGTATAATATTGGTTATGGAACTCAACAAGGATGCCCCGGTTTTAATCGGGGGTGGCGCAGACGTGGCTTAAACCATAATAGATTAACTGGAGACAATGATGATAACAATAAAATCAGATTTTTTAGGCATGAAGCTATCCAATCCGCTTATATTGGCTTCAGGCATAATGGGTATCTCTGTAGGCTCTATGAAGAAGATTGCTGATAATGGTGCTGGCGCTGTAACGATTAAATCAATCTCTAAAGAGGAAAGATTGGGGCATAACAATCCTACCATGTTCTCGTTTGGAGATGTCTTCATGAATGCTGTCGGTTACTCAAATCCAGGGATGGTCGAGGCAAAAAAGGAATTCTCAGATATTGATAGAATCGGTGTTCCTGTAATTGGAAGTGTGATAGGGACTGAAGCAGATGATTTTGTCGCGGTTATTGAAGAATTAAAGGACATCAAGTTTGATGCAATCGAAATTCCTTTATCGTGCCCGCATACATCTGGATTTGGGGTTCTGGCTGGGCAGGGAACTCCTGAAGCGACATACAGGATAACAAAGGCAGTCAGGAAAGCGACTAGACTCCCTATCATAATCAAACTATCTGCCAACGCTCCTGACCTTACTGGCGTGGCGAAGGCTGCTGAGGAGGCGGGTGCAGACGCAATAAACATGGGCAACACACATGGGCCTGGCATGAGGATTGATATCGATTCCGGAAAGCCGATACTGGATTTCAAGGTAGGTGGTATTAGCGGCCCTGCGATAACTCCTGTTACAGTGAGATGCGTCTATGATCTATATCTATCAATAAAGATTCCTATCATTGGTACTGGCGGAATTACAACTGGAAGAGATGCAATCGAGATGATGATGGCTGGAGCATCAGCGCTGGGAGTTGGGACTGGCATATATTACCGGGGATTTGATGTTTTCAAGAAGATTGCAAATGAGATGGAAAACTGGATGAAGAAAAAAGGACATTTGTCTCTCAAAGAAATAATTGGTGTTGCACATGAGGGATGATTACCTACACAACTTCGTTGTGTAGAACAAATAAACTAAAAGGAAATGATAGGTGTTGCAGATGAGGGATGATTACCCAAGGTCACTGGAGATACTTGAGATTGAAAAGGAAGCAAAAGACCTTTTCACTATTTTTGTCAAAAATACTCTTGATAGTTTTGTCCCAGGCCAGTTTGTGATGGTGTGGATTCCCCGCGTTGATGAGAAGCCATTTGGCGTAAGCTATCTTGAGAAAGACCGAATAGGCATAACATTTGAAGTTAAGGGCAAGTTCACGAAGAAACTTGCTGGCACGAAGAAAGCAGGCATAATTGGCATACGTGGCCCTTATGGAATCGGGTTTCCTGAGCCAGACTCCAGTACTATTGTAATTGGGGGCGGGTGTGGTGTGTCTTCGCTGGCTCCATTGATGGAAAAAGTAAAGAAATCAAATAGTATTATTGGTGCAAGATCAAAAGATATGCTCCTTTTCAGGAACCGTTTTGAGGATGCTCATTTCACTACAGACGATGGGACTTTTGGGAAGAAGGGATTTGTCACAGAGATTTTAGAAGAGAAATTATCTGCTCCTGGTAAAGTGTCCCAGGTCTTCTGCTGCGGACCTGAAATCATGATGTCAAGGGTGATTGAGATCTGCAAAAAGCACCGAAAAAAATGCTTTATCAGCATGGAGAGATACATGAAATGTGGATTTGGTGTGTGCGGGCAGTGTATGTGTGGGGACAAGGTTGTCTGCAAGGAAGGGCCGGTATTTGAATCAAAAGATGTAGAAGGCAATCCAGAGTTCAATCATTTTGCAAGGATTAAGTCAGGTAAGAAAGTTCCTGTTTCAGATTATGTAAGATGGAGAAGCTGTGAATGAAAGCCATTACAATCTGCACAATTTCGTTGTGCAGAAAATAAGTAGCAAGAGAAGAAAGTGCATTTATACTTTCCTGTACGTCAAGAAACAAGTACCTTAAAAGGAGGAGTTGTTTTTGACTGAAGATAATTCAAAAGAACAAATAGCAAAAATCCTGCTGGAAAAAGAAGCAGTCACACTGAACGTAGAGACGCCGTACACATACGTCTCGGGAATGCGAAGCCCTATCTATTGCGATAACAGAAAACTGACCTTCTATCCTGAAGAAAGGAGTGTCATTGCCGATGCTCTTGCAGAAAAGATAAAAGAGATTGACCCTGAAATTATTGCAGGCACAGCTTCGTCAGCAATATCATGGGCTGCACTCGTTGCCGATCGCCTCGATAAGCCCATGGTGTACATCAGAAAAAAATCCAAGGGTTATGGGAAGGATAATCTTATCGAGGGGGGAAATATCTCAGGAAAGAATGTTGTGGTTGTAGAAGATCTTGTAAGCACTGGCGGAAGCAGTTTTAATGCTGTGAAGGCATGTCTCGAAGCAGGTGCAGATGTGCAGGCTGTGGTTGCGATATTCACGTATGAATTTGAAAATGCAAAGACGAAATTCGAGGAAGGTAAATGTAATACGATTTTTTTGACAGATTTCTCTACTTTGATAAGGGTTGCTGCAGAGAATAACTTTGTTGAGAACGATAAGCTTACATTGATCCAAGAGTGGAATTCTGACCCCACCGCATGGGGGCCAAAACATGGATTTTCTGGGGAGAAAAGAAAAATTAGGTGGTATTAATGAGAGAACTTAATGAAAAAGAGGAGGCTGCAAGAAAGATGATATGCCTGCCCCTTGATGGATTAAAGAGCATGGATGAAATCAAGAGCAGAGTAGAGGAACTGAATCCTGTTGTTGGACTTTTCAAGATAGGAAAAGAGACCTTCACAAGATTTGGGCCGGCGGCTGTGAATCTTGTCCAATCTTATGGTTCAGAAGTTTTTCTGGATCTCAAGTATCACGACATTCCTAGCACAATCAGGGGAGCGGCAGTTGCAGCATCAGAACTGGGTGTTGAAATTTTCGATGTGCATGCTTCCGGGGGGCTAGAGATGATGAAAGCAGCAGTTGCAGGAGTTTTAGAAGCAGACGTCAAAAAGAAGCCAAAAGTCATAGGCGTGACAATTCTTACCAGCATAGATAAGGATATTATGAACAACCAGTTAAACATTCCAGGAGCTGTTGATGAGCAGGTTCTCTGCCTTGCGAAGCTTGCAGAAGAGGCAGGTCTTTCTGGCATAGTATGCAGCGGAGCTGATCTTTTGCATATTAGGTCCGAGCTTCCTGCTGATTTTATGTTTGTCACGCCCGGAATCAAGAGGCAAGGAACAAAGGCAGGGGATTCTCGATATGCGAACGTGATGGAACTAACGCTTGATATGTTCTGAAGGTGCCGAAAATGAGATTAAAACACGGGTTTAATATTGTTGAGAACGAATACGATCGCTTTGAGAATATAATGACACTCCTCGAATTTCTTGGCGATATTCGTAGAAATAAACAGATACCTTCCAGAGTGACTGTCAAAGGTCTGGATACGCTGCTTCTCAACTCATGCGATCAGGAGGAGATGGGGATGTTTATCGGTGAGTTGTTGAGAGATGGGCAGAGCAAGGGACTGATACGTACTTCCACAGTTGTGCAGTTCATCGTGGACGGAAAGATCACAAAGGATATCCATACGAAGATCAAGGTGCGAAATGAGTACATCAATCTCGAGAATTGGCTGGCTCCTGATTGGGTACATGCGGTGAGGTAGAACGAAACAAAATTGAGGGTGTTAGCTGGATTTTTCCAAGAACATTCAAGTGGTCAAAAACGTGAGTGATGAATCACTAAAACTTTAGCCGAACACCGATCGTTAATGGATTGAACATACTCAATATCGTGTGGAGTTTTTACAGAAATACCGCCGAGAGCGCAGAGACTCTGCGTACTCCGCGGTAAATTGCCACAACTTATTGAGCATGTACAATGGATTGATTAATAGTTGACGCGGCTTTCACCATTTATTTTTTCAACGTGTATGATGTGGTCGCAGTGTTCGTTGAAGGTGTCATCATGGCTTATGATGAAAAGCTGTTTGAAGCCGTGTATATTTCGTATTTGTTCTGAGAGGTTTTCTCTTCGCTGCACATCAAGGTTCTGGGTTGGCTCATCAAGGAATACCACATCGCTTTTGGAGATTACTTTGATAAGCGATAGTCGCGTCGCAAGTGCAGCGCTCATTTGTTCTCCGCCGCTAAGCTGCGAAAAATTGCGTTCTTCTCCCCCCTCTATAACCGATATATTGTACTCTTCGTTCCAGTGAAGTTCCAGTGAATAGTCGTTCATGATTTCACAGTAGGCGTTTGTAGCTTCAGATGCGATTTCGTTTATCAGTTCAAGGACTACGAGCTGACCCGAACTGTTGAGAAGGTCTCTTATAAAGGTCACGTAAGAATAGAACTCTTGTTCTTGTTTCAGTCTTTGTTCGTTTCTTGTCAGTTCGTTAAGTTTTGATTCCATTCTCAGGAGGCTCTGCTGGTTTGTGTCAGACTGCTTGATTTTTTCATTGCAGGTGCTTTTCCGGGCACTCAGCTTTTTCCCGAGTTCATCCAGTTCTCTTGTTACCTGTTGAAATTCTGTTTCACTGAAACTTGAGCGAAGAGCTTGATTTTGTGTTTGCTCTTTTTTAACCTCCACTTCTTCTTTTTCGAGTGCGTTTAGCATGCTGTCACGCTCTTCTGTAAGCTCTATTTTTCTTTCCGCGATTGGTTTGTTTCGTAGATAGGTCTCGTAAGCGCTTTTTAGTTTTTTTGTTTTGTTTTCCATTACTGTTATTGTTGCATTCAATCCTGCATATTTTTTTGAGAAAATAGTATTGTGTTCTTTTAACTCCTGCTCTTTCTCGGTTATTTGCTGCTGTGTATCTGGTAGCGTTCCAAGTTCTATTTGTTTTGCATTTATCAGTGTTTCAATGCTTTTTAGCTGTGTTTTAGCATCGCCAAGTGCTTCAAGCTGTGTTTTTAGTTTGGTGATGATTTGTTCCACTTCTTCCTGTTCGCTTTTTTCTCCTGATAATGCTTTGATATGTTGCTGGAATTTTATTGATAGTTCACCCAGTTTCAATGTGTTTTCTTTGATTTTTTCAGGTACCTGTGTCAGTTTGTCAATTTCTTCCTGTGCACCTGTTACCAGGGCATCTTTTTGTGTTATTTGCCCAACCGGATCGTGAAGTGTGTTAAGCTCTTCCTGAAACGTTGATAATTCTATTTTAAGGGTGTTTAGTATTGTCTGCCGCTTATTAATCTCTTCTGTAAAATAAGTGCGAAAATCTGTAACCGCCTCACATTTAACACCTGGCAGTATTGGGCAGAGGTTTTTTTCCCCTGCCTGTTTCGATTTTTTTTTAAGCTCACTTGCTTCAGAGTTTGTGATTGCAATGGAACTGGATATCTTTTCAACCTCTTTTTTCAGGTGTTCCTGTTTTTGTGAGAGCGGTAAAAGAAGGCTTTTTTCTTTTCCAAGTGTGTTTATTTTGCTCTTTAATTCACAAAATCGTCTCTGTTCTTTTTGCAGAGTGGTTTTTTCAAAAATGAGCTGTTGCAGTGGCTCTTTTAATTCCCGTTGTACCAGATCGATTTCTTGCTGCAGTGTTTGTTGTTTTTGCACTCCCGGCAGTAACTGCTCTTTTTCTGTTTTCAGTCGCGAGACTTCCCGATCAAGCGACTGTCTTCTTTTCTGTTTGTCCTGAAGGATTGCAAACTCGTTTTTAAGTGAGAGTATTTTCTGTTCATCCCTGTTTCGATCTTCTCTTCGAATATAAAGGTGTTTTAAAGTGTTTTCACTCTCTTCATATTCATTTTTTTTATCAGCAAGTTCAAAGACGATTTTTTCTGCTGCATCTGCGTTTTTGATGTCTTTATCTATCCGCACCAGCTGTTTTTTTGTTGCAGCAATAGATATCTCAAGCCTGTGGATACGATCTTCGAGCTCACCAATGCTTTTTTGCTTCTTATCAAGATTCTCTTTTCTTTTTTTATGTTGTTCAAGTTTGCTCTCTATCTGCTGCATTTCTTTTGAGAGCTCTTTTATCTGTTTTTGAAGGTCTGCATGTTCTTTTTTTAGTTGTTTGTAGTCTCTGGTTTCTGTTTGAAGTACAAGCTTCTCTTTTTCAAGGTCTGTAATCCCATCTTTTACAGCATTTATTGCAGGCAGTAGATTCGTGTAAGCTTTTCTGTACTCATCAACTCCAAGCACTTCATCGAATACCATTTTTCTTGCTGAAGGCGTCTGTGCAAAGGCAGTTGTAAACGTGCCCTGGGAAACCCCGATTGTGTTTTCAAAAATGGATCGGAGTTCCTTTGAACCAGTTACATGAGGGAATATATGGTCAATGAGCCAATCATACACATCCTTTTTGCCGTTAATACTTCCAGATGGTGTCGCAAGTCGCACGTCACTTCCTCCAACTTTTCGTGTGAGAATGTAGCTGATTTCATCGTCTGCGACGAAAACAATCTCAACACTACCGGTTTTTGCACCTCTTCGAAGAAAATCGCGTTCAGGGTAAGGTAGCGCATCAAAAAGTGCATAACCGACTGCTTCGAGAATGGTGGTTTTGCCGTGACCATTATCGCCAGCGATACCATTGATACCTGCTTTGAACTCTATTGTGGAATCCCTATACGATTTAATGTTTTTAAGTCGAAGCCGTGTGAGAATCACGTAACATCGCCTCTCATAAAAGGAAGCACACCAGCATTATTTTCTTCTTGAGCTTGCTTTTTATGCAGTTGTATCCGGTCAAAGCTCTGTTTTAACAATCGGATGATCTCTTTTTCATTAATTCGCTGCAAAGCGAGTTTTTTTGCCTCAACGGTGTCACTGACAACCTGCTTTGCATATACTTTGTAGCGTCCATCCTGGATTATTTGCTCTCTTAATATCTTTGCTTCTATCTGTTCCCTACTCATACCAATAATATCACTTTCGTGAATAGTATAGTAATCATTGGTCTGTTTGATGTGAACATCAGCATAGAGGCAACCAAATCTCTTTCTGACCATCTCTCTTAGTTCAGGAAGAGAGACATTTTTTTTAGGAAAATTGAGATTGCCCCACAACGTCAGTTCAACAATCGGGGAGAGTTTGGAATCAACAGGCGTCTCACTTTCTACTATTGACTGGACAAGCGAGGAGAACTCGCCTGGCGTCTTTACACTGCTAATATTACCTGAAAGCCGCCTGAATGGGCGTGTTGGAAGTGTTACAAGCTCTGCACCGCTATCGGTTACATGGTAAAATCCTTTTTTAAGTCCATATTCATTAAGCGAAAAAAGTTCCAGGCTCCCGCCATTGTACACCCAGTGATCATACTCGTACTGATTGTGATAATGCCCGAGTGCAAGATAATCCACACACTCGTGAAGGGGAAGTAATGCACTATATGGTATCTCACCTGCAACAACACTTCGAGCCTGTTCCTCCATACCAAAGTGCATGGTGAGCACAGTAAACCGATCCACGCCCTGGTTGATTTTCTGTATCTCTCTATCAATGAGCGGGATACTCTGCATAGTAGATGCACCAAGATAGCCTACACCAAATACCCGACAATCGCCAACATCCACGTAATCCAACTTTAAACCACCATCCCATGTTGATTTCAGCAACCGAAGCATCCCCTGTGATTCCAGAATCTGGAGCCAACTGTTTCGATCCCTCTGGTATGCAAGGTCATGGTTGCCCTCAATCGCAATCACAGGAATAGGGTCACGTCCAAGTGATTTACACTCGTCCTGCAACTGCGAGAGCACGTTATATGCCTGGAGATATGTAGGTGCATTAATATTGCGCTTTTCAAACAGGTCCCCCGCAATCAAAATAAAATCCACATTATGCTCCAAGCCATACGTAATGAAAGCTTTGAACGTTGTAGCAAAATCCACAAACCGCTCATGCAAACCATACTGTACATATCCAAGATGAAAATCACTGCCGTGAATAAAATTCATTCCAATCAGGAGATACAAATACAAGGAAAGTGTTAAAAACGTATCGATGAAAGTTCTGGCTCAGTAGCCGTCCACTCTGTTCTGTTGAGCCTTTTCATATATCCCAAGTTTGACAGGTTTTACTCTTTTTAAAAGGTCTGGAAAATCCAATCCATCGAAACCAAAAATATCAAGGACTTCCCCTTGATTAATCCACTCACCCAGCTCTGCTAATACTAAAATTCTCAAGTAAAGCTTATAGCTCACAAGAGCCATTATCAACGAATTTAAATTCCTGCCCCTCTTCTTATATTTACCAAAGATGGCAGGAAAACCGGGTTTTTCATACTGCCCACAAACAGCAAAGATCGTCCCAACCGGAAAACAAATATTATCATTTGGAGTGATACAAAACGTCCTCAGTCTCGTTTGAATAAACATAAACCAGGCTCAACTGGGGACACTCCTGATAAACCACAACTGTCAAAGTTAGGTTACAATACTCTTGCTATATCCTCGATGACATTTAGGCATGCTTGGATCCTGTTGGAAGCTCCTGTTATTGCCCTGCCTATAACGAGTATGGAAGAGC
>CAJHIR010000029.1 GCA_905067535.1 Candidatus Argoarchaeum ethanivorans | reverse complement strand
CATTCTCTCTCGTTCTCAGTGAACTCTGCGGTTAATCTGGCAATGTCAAATTACAACCCCCTCTTTTATCGCATGACGAACAATATTTATCTCCTTTTCCTCTGGTGTATAACATAAAAAATCTACCGGATAATCCATCGTCCACTCTAAATATAGCGCAACAGGTCTTTTAAGCGGGCTTTTATTCTTAAACTCATCACCAACTACGATTAAATCAACATCGCTATTCTCATCCGCCTCACCACTCACCTGAGAACCAAATAATATCATCTTTTTTATGTTATACTTTTGACATATCTTCTGTTTAAATCCTTTTATGAGTTTAGATTCTTCTTCACCTATTCCAACACCACCTTAAAATCTCTTCGACTGCTCCACGATCATACACCTTACCTACATCATTTTATTTCGATTTTATCCAGGCATGTACTTAAGGTTTCAATCTCCTTTTGATGCGAGCTGAAGAATAGTTCACTTCATTTCTACTTACTTTGGCTATCACCGCTGTGGCTTTGTTTTTGCTTGCTGAACTCTTGAGACGACCTGCATCCTTTGGGCTTGGACTTGCAGGTTTGCCTTTTCTTGTGGCTTTTACCTGAACGTGCCATTTCTTGCCACTGGGAAATTCTGCGATCAGGTCTGCTGCACCGCGGCTACCTATGCTTAGTTTTACTTTAGCGCCTTTTCCTCTAAGTCTTCTTGCTACTAATTTCTTTTTTTCTCTTCCATATTTGTATTGATTCGTCATAATTTCTCACTCAGCTAAATGCCGTTTACAGAATTGGAGGAAGCCCATGATATAGCCCTATTAAAACTATTATACCGACTATTAGCGCAAAAGTACCGACTATTAGCTCCTCAAAAAAATTTTTTACCATATTAGTTCACATCCTCGCAATTTAGATCATATCTGACACATTGTATCGCTGCCTGTCTTTTAGCTCCTGTTTCTTTGATTCGTTCCATCCGCTGACTGCCTGCACGTATCCTGTAACTCTTGAGAGGTGTTCCACGTTTTCACTCCCGCAGTTCGGGCATTTTTGAAGAAGTCCTGATGCTATGTGAAAATCGTTCATGCACATGGTCATGTCGCGGGTAAATGCAAAGTACCCGACCTGTGTATTCTTGGCAAGGTGCATTGCGAAGTCTTTCAGTCCATGAAGGTTTGGCTGTGCTTCTCCAAGCCAGATGTGCAGAATATTTCCGCCGTCTACGATCGGGAAGAATATGTGTTCGATTTCTATGCGTTCTATCAGGCTTGCATTCGCTGATAGCGGGACATGGGTGCCGTTAGTGTAGTAGATGGGGAGATCTCTTGTTTCCTGTATTTTTTCTTTTGAGGTTTTGACATCTCCTTTTACTACCGCCTCTGCGTACTGCTGGTATTGATCGTGCAGCAGGTCTGATACTGCAAAGCGCTGGCACGTGGTTTCTGCTGGTGTGCGTGCAAGTGCAATCTCCATGTTGTGTTTTTCTGATAGTTCTTTTGCATAGAATTTTAATTCATACATCGTCTGGACTGCGAGCCTGAGTGCATCACTGGATTCGTGTATTTGTTTTCCTGTGTGATGTTGTACCATCTCGTTGATGCCGATAACCCCGATAATGTATACAAGTTTTTCAATGCCCACTGCTATTCTTCCGGGTTTATTTGTATTCGGGTCTTTGGGCTGTTGTGTTGCGAATGGCATACGTTTGTTCCGGATTATGTGTTCCATCCAGTCGCGCTTGACCTGAAAAAGCTCTACTGCGGTATCCATCATTTTTTTGAGTTCAGCAAATAGTTCTTTGGTGTTGCCTCGTTCTGCTTTATAGGCTGCTCTTGGGCAGTTGATTGAAACTACCTGCCATGCACCCATTGAGAAGTGTTTGCCATCTTTAAAGTAGAGTTTATCTTCGAACTCGTTGTCATCAGTGCTTGTGCTTGAGAAATTGTAGGCACAGCATTGGTAGCAGCTTATACCGTCTCCTGCTCCACGATACTCAGGCAGCTGGTTGTCAAAGTATGGTGAGCCCTGTTTTGCTGCAAGTTCGAATGAGAGCGTGTAGAGCTCATCGTAGCTTAACACGGTTGGGTTATTTTTGTTGAATTCTTCATCCTCTTTCATGAAATATGGTTCTATGCTTATCTCTGGCTTTGGGAAGTTGAATGGTTTGCCAAAGTGGTCGCCTTTGAGCATTACCTGCATTAGAGCCTCGAACAAGAGTCTGACTTCACGCTCAAACTCACCGTAAGTGCGAAGCTGCGCCTGTACTCCATCCCATACTTTGCCTTTGTAGACTGCTGGTTTGTCTTTCCATAGTTTAGGGACACCTGGCGATAGCTGTACACTGCTAAAGACTGGCTGCCCACCGCGAGCTACCATCATCTGCGTCATCTCGTAGACGAACATCTGCATGAGTTGCTCAATTTCTTCATAGGGCATGTCTTCAACGTACGGTGCAAGAAACGTCAGGAAGTTATAGAAACCCTGGCCTCCTGAAAAGTTTGTCTGTGCACTGCCAAGAGCTTTTACTGCATGCAAAACAGCAACTTCTGGTTTCATGGCTGGTCCTGCAACACTTGCTTTAATACCTGTGCCGTCTGGCATGAGTCCATAGTAAAAGAAATAACGCAGGTCCCAATCCTGGCAGAATGCTCGAGTTCCAAGATATTCGAGGTCGTGAATGTGTATGTCTCCTTTCAGGTGTGCATCTGCGATGTGTGGTGGCAGGAGAAGGAGGTATTGTTCTTTTGAAATTTTATCTGCTTTTTTCTTGTGGCTTGTTTCTGCATTTTCCTGCAGGTTTGCATTGTCCCGTGCCTCGAAGCCGTCTCCAATATCTATTTGATGAGCGTCATACACAGGAGTCCCCACTCTTGTAGAGATATTTCTCCATTCTATATGCCCGTGTTCAAGGAGCACGATGTTAACAATTTCTCGTATGAGCGGCCCTGATAGGAATTTTACACCCATTTTTTGGATACGTCGCTCGGTTTCCTTTGCTATCTCTTTCGCCTGGTCTTCGCTTATTGCTGGTAGTTTGTAGAATTGTTCTGATAATTTGGTTTCATTCTGCAACTGTTTTACGATGAGATTTTTATCCCATTCAAGAAAGTGTCCATCAGTGGTGCGCACTTTTGGCATTGACACCGATGCACCATCGAGTGTTTTTTGTGTGGTTGGGTTTTGAAAGTCCATTGTAGTATAGTCATCTTGCATATTTTTCGTTGTCATTTTTAATTCTTGTTTCTGGATCATGCAGATTCTTCCTGTGAAAGTATATTGTTTAGTGAGTTAATATCTAAATTATTATCCCTGAACAGTTTGTCGTGTGTATAAAACTTGTTTCTTATCTGAAGCACTGGTGCAGACAGTGTGAACACACCATTCATATTAAGCTCTGTAAGAGCTTCCGCAGTTGTCATATTTACTTCTTGATATGTTTTATTTTGCTTTTCCAGTGCCTGTTTTAATTGTTTGCAGTTTGGGCAAACACCAGTCGTGTATACTCGAATATCCATTTTTTTTCACTCCTTTTGTTATACACTTCACATCAACATAATGTATAATAATGGTTTTTTACAGCATGATTGAATACCATAAAAAATCATGTGTTACCAGAGATTATCACATAGTTATCAAATATGATAACAAACATGATAACATAACTGCACAACGAAGTTATGCAGTTTCTTGAACGACGTATAGGAAAGTATAAACGCAACCATATCTTCTTGCTACTCACTTTCTGCACTTGATTGCTGTCAATCAAGAGTTGTTTTCTGCACTCGACTGCTTCGCAGTCGAGAGTTATTTCTGCATACGGAGTATGCAGTTCTGCAACAACTTCGTTGTGCAGTTTCTTGATTACGCAGTAATCGAGAGAGGTATCATAATGTTCATACGATTTAAAAATGAAGTAGAATCAGTTTTAAAGACTGCTTTAAAAGATGCTGGTTTTAAGTTGCTGCCAATTCCACTTGAAGAGTCAGAGCATGCCGACCTTGCAACATCTGTGGCGTTTCGTCTTTCACCAATCTACAAGAAAAACCCGGTAATGATTGCAGGAGAGATAAAAAAAAAAATACAACTAAAAGAGAATACTCTTATCGATCGAATAGAGGTCGCGGGAGCATATATCAACTTCTTTGTCGGGGAGAAATATCTTGTTGATACACTAAACGCCATCCAGTCAGATGATTTTGAAAGCATGGTAACTAACACAAAGGTGATAATTGAGCATACTTCTGTCAATCCAAACGGTCCCTTGCATGTGGGGCATATTCGAAATTCTATCATTGGAGACACTCTGGCAAGGATTCTGAGAATGGCTGGCTATGATGTTGAGGTGCAGTATTATGTTAACGATATGGGACGGCAGATTGCAGTTGTATCATGGGCACTTGAACAGTTTGTTTTTGATGGTCAAAAGAAATCAGATCATGCCATAGCTGACGTGTATATCAAGGCTAACCAGGTACTTGAGGAATCTGTTAATAAAAAAAGTGAAATCAACACGTTAATGCAGCGACTGGAAAAAGCGGACAAGGCAGTAATACAACGATTTAGCAAAGCAGTACAACTTGCAATGGATGGAATACGTGAGACACTTAACCGAATGAACATTGTTCACGATCGGTTTATAGAAGAGTCATCTTTTGTGCTTTCGGGTGCAGTAAAAGAGATCGTGGAGGATATTAAAAAAACGGGTAGAGTAAAAAGTGATAATGGTGCTCTTGTGGTGGATCTCTCGGATTTTGGCATCGATAAAAGTCTTGTTTTGCAGCGAAGCGATGGCACGAGCCTGTACAGTACAAGAGACCTTGCATATCATAAATGGAAGGCACAAAACTGCGACTGGATGATTGACGTGCTTGGTGCTGATCACAAACTAATATCCACGCAGCTCAAGCTTGTGCTTCATACCCTTGGATTAAAGCAGCCTGATATTATTATCTTCGAGTTTGTATCTCTTCCTGAAGGCTCAATGAGCACACGAAAGGGTATGTTCGTTTCTGCTGATGAACTCATTGATGAGATTGAAAAACATGCTTACGAAGAAGTAAATAAACGCCGCCCCGAAAAAAGTGAAGAGTTTAAAAAAGATGTGGCACAGATGATCGGTACTGCAGCGATACGCTATGATGTGATCAAAATATCTGCTGATAAATCAACAGTGTTTGACTGGCGAGAAGCACTTGATTTTGAAAAACAGGGCGCACCATTCATACAATATGCCCATGCCAGGGCATGCAGCATCCTTAAAAAAGCAGCAGAGGAAAAGTGCAACTTTGAAAACGCTGATATGCATCTTCTTAACCATGAAAACGAAAAACTGCTGATAAAAAAGATGGCATATCTATCTAATATCATCCACACAGCAGCAAAAGAATTAAAACCACACATTCTCGCTATCTATGCTCGTGAGCTTGCTGATGCGTTTAACCAATTCTACCGGGACTCGCCAGTGTTGCAGGCAGATGAAAACCTGCGAAGGTCACGCCTTGTGCTTGTTAGATGTGCCAGAAGAAGGCTCAAGACAACACTTGATACTCTTGGAATGGCAGCGCCTGAAGAAATGTGACCTGCACTTGATTGCTATCGCAATCAAGAGTTGCCTTCTTGGAATGGCAGTACCGGAAGAAATGTGACCTGCACTTGATTGCTAGCGCAATCAAGAGTCACGAGTTGCCTTCTTGGAATGGCAGTACCGGAAGAAATGTGACCTGCACTTGATTGCTAGCGCAATCAAGAGTCACGAGTTGCCTTCTTGGAATGGCAGTACCGGAAGAAATGTGACCTGCACTTGATTGCTAGCGCAATCAAGAGTCACGAGTTGCCTTCTTGGAATGGCAGCACCGGAAGAAAGGTAACATCACTATATACTCAGTGTGTAGAAATGTACCAGGCATCCGGATACTCTTTGGATGGCAGTTCTCATCTTAACCCTGTCTGTGTGATTGTAAATTCACAGGAAACGCCTTCGGGACGAAAGCGGTGCTTTTGGAGTATGGCACGTCTTCGCTGTGGCCTGATCTTTTCGAGTTGAATGATGGTTTTTGATATATGAGCAAAAGGATTTCCACCGAGTGGCATCATTGAATTAGAATCGATGTCAGTGTAGACTTGATTGGTTATCAGCACAGTTATTTTGTATCTGCGTGCAAGACTGTGAAGAATGGACAGCTGGCTGGTTAGCTGTCTTCGAAAAATCATGTTATTACTATCCTCGAGGCTTGCACGATAAAACATGATCGGTGAATCAAACACTATAAGGCCAATATCTTTGCTCATTATTCTCTCGCAGTCACTAACAGCACTATGCTGACTTGTAAAATCAGAAGGCTCGTAGATGATGATGCTCTTTGCAATCTCTTCTGCGTCCTCGCCTGCGATCTGCTTGAAGCGTTCTGGTGAAAACCCCTCTGTATCGATAAATATGATTTTTTTATCCTGCACAGTGCAGGCTACAGATAATTGAATCGCAAGATTTGTTTTGCCACTGCCAGCTTCACCATACACCTGTGTTACAATGCCAGCTTCAAAACCGCCGCCAACAAGTTCATCAAGTGGTGTGCAGCCAGAGAGAAGTTTTATATTATGGTTGCCCTGAATGATAATCACCCGACTTTAATTAATATTAACGTCCCAAAGGTTAAATATATAACGAATACATTCAGGTCATATATTTCGGAGGAAAAAAATTGGCTAAACCAACAAGAAAGACTGATAATTGGAAATCAAAAAACTGGTACTCGGTACTGTCACCTGAAATACTTGGAACAGTTAACGTGGGCAAAACCATAACAAGCAATCCAGACAATCTTATAGGAAGAGTTATCGAGACAACACTTGGAGATGTGACAAGAGATTTTTCAAAACAGAACATCAAATTAAAACTTAAAATCTCAAGGCTCGCTGGAGACTCTGCCCACACCAAATTCATGGGACATCAACTAACACAGGATTACCTTCGCTCTCTTGTAAAAAGACGAAGCTCTGCTATTGATTCAAACATAGATGTGACAACAAGCGATGGGTATAAAATCAGGGTGAAACCTACATGTTTCACACTCAAAAGAGCGCATTTGGTACAGATAGAGGGAATGCGAAAACAGATGAATCACATCATCACTGACCGCGCAAAGAATCTTAACTTTAATCAATTCATGGAAGAGGCTTTTAATGGAAAGCTATCCTCAATAATCTACAAAGAGACGAAAAAAATATACCCGCTGCGAAGAGTGGAGATTAGAAAAACTGAAGTCAAGAGAGAGGCAGCCGCATCTTAAAGAACAACATTTTTTTTTACTCATGCACGGCAGGCAAGTATATAAGTAATGGATGCTTTTAGTGCCGTCAGAATCTGGATGTGTTTACATCAGATATTCTGTTTAAAACAATTTATACGGATGATAAAATGGATGAAACAAGCATCACGTCTGTTATAGGAGAGATACGCAAATTCGAACCGCCAGAAGGGTTCAGTGCAAAAGCGTATATAAAGACTCTTGAAGAATACAAGAAAATCTACAATGAATCCATTGCCGACCCATCGGCTTTTTGGGCAGAGAAAGCAGAAGAGTACCTCGACTGGTTCAAAAAATGGGATACTGTCCATACATGGGATTCTGAAAATGTGAAGCATACATGGTTTGCAGGAGGAAAACTTAATGCATCGTACAACTGCCTTGACAGACACCTTAAAAGCTGGAGAAAAAATAAGGCTGCAATCATTTTTGAAGGCGAGCATGGCGACTCAAAAGTTTATACCTATCAGCAGCTTCATCACGAAGTTTGCAAGTTCGCAAATGTACTAAAAAGCCAGGGAGTTACAAAAGGCGACCGGGTATCGATCTATCTACCAATGATACCGGAACTTCCGATAGCAATGCTTGCATGCACACGCATTGGAGCTATCCACAGTGTAGTATTCGGTGGATTTAGTGCAGATGCATTGCGTGATAGAATTCTTGGACCTGGATGCAAACTTCTTATCACCTCAGATGGCAGTTTCAGATCAGGCAAAACGATACCACTGAAAGCAAATGCTGATGAGGCGGTAACTCAATGTGATTGTATCGAGCACGTAATCGTAGTAAATAGAACGGGAAGCAGCATCAATATGGTGGAGGGGCGTGACTACTGGTGGCATGAACTCATGCAGGACTCTCCAGCAGTATGCGAACCGGAACAGATGGATGCAGAAGACCCACTGTTTATTCTATATACAAGCGGGAGTACAGGCAAGCCAAAAGGAGTGCTTAATACGACAGGAGGCTACCTGCTCTATGTGACCCAGACATTCAAATGGGTTTTTGACTACAAGGATGAGGACACGTTTTGGTGCACAGCAGACATTGGATGGGTCACCGGGCACAGTTATATTGTGTATGGCCCACTGAGCGCTGGCGCTACAAGTCTCATGTTCGAGGGCGTACCCAATTATCCAGAACCTGATCGATTCTGGGCAATTGTGGAAAAATATAAAGTTAATACACTTTACACTGCACCAACAGCCATCAGAGCGATGATGAAAGATGGTGACAAGTGGCCACTTGGAAGAGACCTGTCAAGCCTTCGAGTGCTTGGAAGCGTTGGCGAACCAATAAACCCGGAAGCATGGATGTGGTACTACAACATTATCGGAAAAGGCAAATGCCCGATCGTAGACACGTGGTGGCAGACAGAAACCGGCGGCATACTGATTACACCACTGCCTGGTGCAGTACCTACAAAACCAGGCTCAGCCACGCTGCCCTATCCAGGCATTGAGCCAGTGATTCTCCGGGAAGATGGCAGCGTTGCTGATGTAAACGAGGGTGGATATCTTGTGATTAAAAAACCGTGGCCAGGGCTGATGAGGACAGTGTACGGGCATCACGAACGATTCAAGAAAACCTATTTCACCAAATTCCCAGGACTTTACGTCACCGGGGATGGCGCCCGTAAAGATAGCGACGGCTACTACTGGCTGATGGGCAGAGTTGATGATGTAATCAATGTGTCAGGACATAGGATGGGCACAGCAGAAATCGAAAGCTCACTTGACTCGCATGAAACAGTAGCAGAGTCCGCAGTAGTAGGATTTCCGCATAATATCAAGGGGGAGGGTATCTATGCATTTGTTATTTTAAAGACAGGCAGAGAACCTGGCGACGAACTCAAAAACGAATTATTAAAGCATGTACGAAAAGAGATTGGCCCCATAGCTAAGCCAGATGTGCTCCAGTTTGCAGATGGTCTGCCAAAAACACGAAGCGGCAAAATCATGAGACGCATACTCAAGAAAATAGCTGCCGGTGATGTGAAAGATGTTGGTGATACAAGCACCTTGGCAGATCCGGGTGTCGTGGATGTGCTCATAGCAGGAAGAGAAAAATAAAGATTGGGGACAAAAACCCCAACACAACTCTTTTATATGATTTGGAACTACCTGTAATTGAGGACACTTCGTATGAAGGATGCAAGTCAGATAGAAAAACAAGGTCCCGAAAAGATAAGTGAATTGACTGGTTTGCCAATTAAACTAATTATAGCTACACAAAAGTCAATATACAAACTTGGAATAAAACATTCTGAATATATATATTCTTAGACGTAGGTATAATTTCATCGATTTATAACGAAATGAAGTACGCAGTTACTGATTCAAAAAATGCAGAAGAATGTAACCAGAAGTTTTCTGAGATACTGAATAACCACTCAACTTTACTTCCTTTAGAATTATTCATTGCGAAAAATGAAATTCAAAATATATTAGATCAACCGGAGGTTTCAATCGATGACCTGCTGCGCGAAACACGAGCCAGAATTCCACACTATGAAGTCTCTGTTAGCCCCGAAGCTTTAGTTTTAGCTGCAATTATTCTAAAAATCTTACCTAATAACTTTCTGTCTGTAGTACGTTCACATCTGTCATCTTTAGTTTATGAAAGAACTTTACGTAATAGTTTTAGCAAATCCATGAATGATCTGATTGGACGAATTGGTGAGGGGAAAATAACACATGAAGATGGCGAAAGAGTTGCAGCGAGTGTATCAAAGATATACTTAGACTCAATTAAAGCAATCAGGTCTTCAACTAACAACACAAAAAAATTAGAAACATCATCTGAAGTGAAAGATTTTATTGATGAAACTATGAAACATTTAGATGACGACACAATCTAACCTAAGTTTCAAAGAAACGTAAAATCCTTCTGGCGAATCATGGCATCTTCAGGAAAGAAGGCATGGATGGTCTCAAAGATGAACCAGTCAAATTAACTTTTCGTTAGACCCTACAACTTTCGTAGCCGTGCGGCTCGTTTTTGCGATATCTTATAAACTCCGGTCATAACAACTTTAAATTTCATTTTATCGGAACCTTTTAATAAGTATATTTTTGATATTAAAAAGTCTTTCCATAAAAATGGGATTGCCGCATTATGTGCTGCATCGTGCGCGGTTACTAAACTCTGCAGCCGGGCTATAAGGAAGCAGTCACCGCTTGTTAAAAACCGCAACAAGCACAAACACAAGCACTGCAACAAACACGCTGATCAGGTGGTTGTAGGTTACCGGGTAAATGGAGGTTCCAATTTCAGAGATCACGAAACCCACGAAAGCAGCAAACGTGGCAGGCGCATTGACTCGGTCTATAAGTGATTTTTTAGCTGGTTCGCTGTCAGGTGATACTGGCGAATCAATATTTTTATTTTCATCACCTTTTACAATAATTTGACTCTTTTCAGAAGCGGTTGCATGTGGCAGGTTTATGGTATCGCCTGTATTCTGTATATTTGTTGTTGGTATTAATGCAATGAGAAGAGGTAACATTTCATATTGTTTTGTTAGGTCGGTTTCATTCCCGATTTTTTCGATTTTGTTGCGAATATCTTTATTTTCCGGGGTTGGTGGTATTTTTGCTTTTAGTGAGAAAATAACATTTTCCACGTTTCGCGTCATTTGCTCAGGATCGCCAATTTGCCACTGCTTCACCTCCTGACTCACAGTACATGCGAGTTCTTCCGTGGGTTTTCCTCTTGCCTCTTCACATGCCGCCTTTGCTTTTTCCTGTATTTCTAAAATTAGGGTATTGATTCGCTCTTCCGTTTTGTACCTTCCACGCTCCAATAGTATACTTGCAATTGGCGTTTTTGTTTTGTATTTCTCTATGATTTCGGCAACTCTATCAAGGTGTTGTTGATGTACTCTCAGGTTTCTATGGCGTTCATCAAGAGTTGTGTATCGGTCTGCTTCTTTCAGTGCTGATACAAGATTTTCAACGGCTTCCAATAACTCAGCTTTACTTTTTGATCCTTCAGATGCTTTCTTTGCTTCTGCGATGAATTTTTTAGCTTCAGACTCCGTCTGTTCAGGTTTGAATAAAATTGTGGAATAGGATTTATAAAACAGAGTGCAAAAACGTGCAGGATTATATTTTGATTGCTCTTTTATCGATTTGTCAAAGTTTTCAATCGCTGTATCCAGATATTTCTTAATCTCATTCTCATTAGCTTCAGATGCTTTTAGAATATTAATCCTACCAATAGAATAATAA
>CAJHIR010000028.1 GCA_905067535.1 Candidatus Argoarchaeum ethanivorans | reverse complement strand
CTAAAACTTCTTAACCAAACGCCAACGGAATGATCTTAAATATATTTGGTTTTACATATTCTACGCATTTGGAGGAATGCCATTTCCACTACCTTTTTATACATTTGATGTATAATTTAAATAATCAGTTTATAAGTGAGATCACATGGAAACCGAAACAATCACTGAATTAAAAAAAATTCGTGCAGATCTTAATCTCCTTACGAATCTGTACTCAAAACTTGTGGAAAAGTTAATTCCGGAAGAAGAACCTGAAGCCGAAGATTTGAAGGCAATACATAACATTGATAAAATATCTTCAGAATCAGAACTTCTAAAGGTATTTGATGCATGACTTTTGAAATAAACGTCAAAGAAAAATCGTTGAAATTTATTTCTTCCTTACAAAAACATGATAGAGAACGTCTTAAAAAAAGCGATTTTTATTTTAAAAACTGATCCAATTCCTATAAGACCTCTTGATATTGCCAAACTGAAGGGTGAAAAAAATAAATATCGTATACGTAAAGGGAAGTTCAGGATAATTTATGAGGTTATCTGGGAACAAAAACTAATTTTAATTCATAGAATAGATTTTAGAGGAGACATCTATAAATAAGAATTATTAAACAATCTCTCGCTGACGAAAACAAACATACGACCTCAAAGCCAGTGGATACCTCGGAATTATTCCGATAGTGGTTTGATGGGACTTAAAATAATCTCATATAATGATAGTGGAAATTATAATGTAAAGGAAATACGGAGTGTGAATATGAAATTTAAACATATTGTGTCGTTTTTGATTCCAATCCTGATTTTAATATGCTCTGCGGGCTGTATCGATGATGGAGATGTTTCCAAATTTAATGAGACTATCATGGAAGAAAGCCAGCAGATAGCAGACGATTATGTAAAAAAGATGCATGAATACAAAGATTTTGATGGAAGAAATCTGGAGCTTGTTGAGACATTGACAGCAAGATGCCCGTACTGCTGGAGTTTTAAATATGAGTTTGATATGCAGTCTGAAAAAGATATTGAGGTTGTGGACAGGGCAACGGCAACAATACTTGTTCAGGAAGGAAAAGTGGTAGATGTCGTTTTTTCGGCGGGGATGAAGGATGAAAAAGAACCAGAAGGCATTTTAAATGTCTCTAAACTACTGGAAGATCCAGTGTATAATAGTAAGGTTGGTGTTTACGGAAGAGTGGATTTACTGGGCGAGCTTTTCTGTCCATGTTTTGAACTTGCTTCGGGTGGGGAGAGGGTACAGGTTTGGTACGGCTCAATGGTTGAAGATAACGAAACAGGGATGCCCCCTGTAAGCGTAGAAGGACTTGAAAACGGAAACTGGGTAATTGTAACAGGTAAACTTAAGACGGCGGGCGATCACAGATCGCTCAATGATTTCTGGGCAAGTACTATCGAGAAACCTGTATCTGTTGATAAGTCCTCTGGTGGCAGAGAAGTCAAAGTCTCTCTTGAAAAGACTCTTGCAGTAACTTTAGACTCTAACCCTACAACAGGTTTCAGGTGGAATCTGAGAGAAAACAGTAATGAAGGTGTGTTACAGTTGGTTGGTAATGAGTTTGTGATTGCTGGAGCAATTGAACCGCCACCACCAGGCACCGGCGGCAAAGAGGTATGGATATTCGAGGCGCGAAGGAGGGGTGCAAGTAAAATATCTATGGAGTATATCCGTCTCTGGGAAAAAGATGTTGAACCTGCCGAAACATTCGGCTTGACCGTGCTTGTTGAATGAAACTCCAAAGAGGCGAGAGATATCTTACTTACGATTTTACTCTGCGGAAAACATTCTTGTAGATAAATAGAAAGGGGGAGAAAGTTATAGAATGAAAATAGCCACAACAGAAAGTACAATCATTGAAAAAGAGGAGAAGTCAGCAAACAACGAAGAAACATCGTGACAAGGATCAATACTTATAGGGTCTAACACATAACTGTTTGAGTATCATGGAGTTAACCGTTGGAATTACAGGTGCGAGTGGTATACAATATGGCATACGATTATTACAGGTATTAAAAGAAAAAGAAACGACCACGCATCTCATTGTTTCAGACTCTGCAGCAAAGCTTATAGAATTGGAAACAAACACGAGTCTTTTAGAGATAAACGAATTAGCGACTTTTGTTTACAGCGACGACGATTTTACGGCGCCTGTTGCAAGCGGTTCATATCTGTATGATGGTATGATCATAGCGCCCTGTAGCATGAAAACATTAGCTTCCATTGCAAACGGAATATCGGACACGTTGATAGCAAGAGCTGCTGATGTGTGTCTTAAGGATAATCGTTCCCTGATTCTTCTTCCACGAGAAACGCCACTTAATCTCATACATCTACAAAACATGATAACGCTAAAACAAGCCGGCGCCTGCATCCTCCCGGCATCACCGGCTTTTTATAACAATCCGAAAACCATTGACGATCTCATCGATTTTATGGTTGGGCGCGCGCTTGATCTGCTGTGCATAAAACACAATCTCTACAAGCGGTGGGGCTAAAACCGATTGTTAAGTTAAAACTGAAACGTGCCAAAATCTCTCGTGGTTAGAACGCTCTCTGCTTGCGTTGTGTGCAGGGGTTAAAACTCATCATCCTGAACAAAGCTTCGCCCGAGGTTAAGTGCAAGTTCGGCTCGTGCAAGTTCGCGCCCGAGATAACCTGCATGGTGCAGTGTTGACACGAACCCGCGCTCTATCAGTGTATCCAGCACTTCTGATGCGTTTCTTCCCACGACCACACCGTTCTTGTGCGATGCAATAATCATGCCATTAAGAATTTTTTCATTCTGCACGTTTCCTTCTGTGATGCTAATTTTCACACACCCTGCGGGATCAAGCTCCCAACTCGTTAAAGCTTTAACTGGTATAAACGCGGGAGGTGGTGTGTCAAACGGGCGGCGGCGTTTTTCTTTTAATCGCAGAAGGTCAATACCAAGATCCTTTGGTGCACTCTCGCGATGCTTTGATAGTACCATCATTTCTGATGCGATCTTAAGCTCTCTGATACTTCCCTTGTTTTTATCGCTAAACTCTGGCGTAAAGAGAATACTCGCACCAATCTCGGATCCGATACCTGCGAGCAAGCCGTTAACACCAGTGGAGTCGATGTCAACAAGTTCACTTACATTGCCCACCCCAAAAAATAATGGCACATCTGGATTGCGTCTGTGAAACTCCATAAATCGTATAACTGATTTGGAAAAGCCATGATTAATCGCATCAAGCACCGGGTCTGCGATGATATGCTTTATTTTATACTCTTTTGCAGCAGCAATATTCTTCTCAAGGCTTCGAATGTTAGCTTCAACACTTGCATCATGCCCGAGGTCGGGTAGGATCACACACGGCACATCAACTACAAGCGGTGCAACAGCGTCCATGTTTTCACTATTGAGGCTTAGGCAAAGGTTAGCGCCTTCGTCAATTGAAGCAGCAAGAAGGGCAGGGTCAAGTGTGTCAATACTAACCGGGACGTTACATACTCTTCTTGCGGTTTTCACAGCTCTTGTGGCATCCTCTACCTGTGCATCCAGTGACATTCCAAGATCAATAATGTCGGCACCCTCGTGCACAAAAAGACGTACAACATGACCAAGTTCAGCCTCGCTGAACGAGTCGGCACCAACCACCTCAGCCATCACCTTCATCCGCGAATTCCCACCAATTCTGGTATCTCGGACAGTAAAAGCATACGTTGAGCTGGCTTCAAGCTGAACTACAGTCTCAAAAGCCTTCTTGCGATTCTTTGAAGATAGTAACTCACAAGCAGGAATGGAATGTGAAAACTCCACTGTATCTGCAAAGTTTAGAACAAACCCAAGATCCACGGCATGCTTTGGACCACGTCGTACAGGCACACCACATTTCTTCTCAACTGCTAAAAAATTACCTGACACAAGACCAGGAACCAACACCATGTCATAGCCAGATATGTCTATATCATCCAGATGCCTCTCTGTAATAAATGAAGCAACATCCACATCGACCACCTCCACAAAAACACCAATGTCCCTCTCTGTAGCGGCATCAACAACCCTCTCTACGATGTGTTCAGCAAGCCTGCCTGTTAAAACTAAAATCTTCATATAAATAACTAAAGAGCAGATGCAATCAACGAAGCCACACTCACTTTGCTTACGCCTTTTTCAATCGTATCTGTTGAAATGATGTCTTTAACACCTGCATGAAACAGACGCAGCACCGCGTTTTCTGTTAGTACCGGGTGTACACAGGCTGCATGCAGGCTTGAAGCCCCTGATTTGAACGTGCCTATTGCCTCTGCCATAGTCCCTCCAGTAGATATCATATCATCAATAAGAATGACATCCATTCCTTTAATATCCAGTTTCTTTGGAGTGATTGCCACGGTATCTCCACTGAGCCTCTTCTTTTCAAGATAATCATAATCTGCACCCATCACTGCTGCGGCGTTTTTCGCAAGATAGATTGCGCCCTTGTCTGGTGAAATAATCACTGGATCGGGCAAATCCATGTCAAGCAGGTGTTCTGCAAGAAGGTTTGTTGCATCAAGACTTTCTGCACGAGTGTTAAAATAACTTAGGATTGAATCTTCATGAATGTTTACTGTAATCACCCGGGAAACATCCAGGCTGCGGGCGATCGCTCTTGCAGAAACGGCTTCCCCATCTTTGAATTGCTTATCCTGCCTTGCATAGCCCATATACGGTATCACAGCCGTAATTTTAGCATCCGTGCATGCATCGATTAGCTGGAGCAAATTGATAAAATCAGAGTCTGTCGGGGTGCTCTGCACAATGACCACTTCATCACCAACTGCATCGAGCAGTCGAGTGTACTGCTCACCGTCAGGAAACGTTTTAAATTCTACAAGTATTAGCCGCCCATCGATTTTTTCTGCAATCCTGCTTGCCAACAACTGTGACGAACAACCGCCTATAATATCCATACGAAACACCTATTTACACATATATGACGCTAAAACCATATAATGGTTAGTGAAAACCAAAACAGATGGAACGCCAGATGAAAGAAAAGGCTAAACAAAGAATCAGGGGGCTCGTCCAACGAAAGTTTTATCAAAACACTTCGCATGTTGTTTTGTATGTTTGACAGGCTCTTTGATCGGAAAGAATCAAAAAAGAGGATTGAAATACTACAAGCACGTATTAAAGAGCTTGAACCAGAAAACAAATCACTCTCTACGCGATTATCAAAACAGGAAGTGCGAACTAAAAAAGCGGTAGCTGATAGACAGGAAGCAGGTCTGGCATTGAAAAGGGCAGAAGAAAGAGTGGACAATCTCAAACACGCACTTGACAATCTGAAGGAGGAAACACAAAAAGGTGACGCCCTGACCTTTAAACAAGCGGTAACGTTAACAAATCCCCAATCCTGTGACTTTTTGTCACAGGTTGGCTCGATCAGGTCAAGAAATAAAGACCTTATCACGATCTACCTGCGCCCAAACGAATCATTCGTCAACCTGGATGGATTTGATATTGAACTCGGTCAAGATGTTGAATATCTGGTGCAAAAGATCGAGTCGCCAACAGGTATGGCACTTTTCTACGATATGAAAACGCCGGGGGCGGTTCGCATGCTAATAACACCGCCGTTTCCAATAGGTGAATCCGGGTGGAAAATAGACCGCGTCTTTGATACCAAACAGCTGCAGGAACTATTAGGGCAAAATCAGGCAATTTGCATCGTATTGGCACATGCAGGGGAGACGTTTATCGGAATATCAAATCGAGAAGCGTTTAGTGATTACAAGATTGTTCGTAGTAGTGTAAAGGAAAAGCACACGAAAGGGGGATGGAGCCAGCGTAGATTTGAGCGACTCCGCGACGAGGATGTCAGGCATCATGCCGAGAAGGCAAGAGAAGTATTTGAAACGCTTGTGGATGACTATAAAAACGAGCTTAAAATAGTAGTTGCGAGCGGCGAGCATAATCTGATTAATGAAATTACCGGTGGGGATTCAGTGTATCGGCGTCAGTTTCCGCTACTCATCAGGAGTATGGACACAAAAGCAAAGATAGAAAAGCGCAATATAGATAAGATAAAGATGTTGATATGGTCTGCGAGATGGTATACGATCGATACTGCACATAAATGTGAATAGAAATGACGAATCTTGATAATCAAGGTACGGGTAAAGCAGCATAATGTCAAAAAATTATATGGAGCTAAACATAGAATATATATTTATTGACTCGTTTAAACACCAAGCATCAATTCTGAATGCATTACCTCTGTATTTCTCCTCAAAAAAGGTTTTATCCGAGCAGCAGGTGCATTAGCTGGTGTTGTTTTAGAAAGGCATCTAAAAATGAGGTGTGATAAAAATGAACCAAAATTAAAATATCCTAAAAATGCTGCTATTAGCAAATTAAATAATATTCTGAAGGACAGTAATTTATTGGATATCTCAGACTGGCGTAAAATCCAATATTTGGGGGATATTAGAAACAAATGCAATCACGATAAGAAAGTAGAACCTAAAAAAGAAGAAGTTGCCGATTTGATTTTAAAAGTTAAAGAGATGATACATTGTTATAAGTGAGAAATCTTATTAACACAAAACACTCAGTTGTATCTATGTTATTCAAAAAACCTTTGTCAAAAGTTGAATTCCCGGATATTCAGAAGTTGAAAGATGCTAAAATAGAGGAATCTGAAATTTTAGACTACAAAGAACAAATGATTTCTGATGATAAGCTTGTAAAGCACGTTACCGCTTTTTCAAATACCAGCGGTGGTGATTTAATAGTTGGCATAAAGGAAAGTGGTAGGGGTGGGTATCCAGTAGCTATACAGGGAATTGAAGACAATGTTAATAAGGAGAGATTAGAACAGATCATAATAAGCAATATAAGACCAAGAATTGGAGTGCAATTTCATGAAATAGACATCCCAAACTCAGACAGAATAATTTTAATCATTCGTATTCCAGAAGGTCAAAATCGTCCATATTACGACATTAGATCACATAAATATTATAAACGGTACAATTATGGGGCAATACATATGGATGAATTTGAGATAGAATCGCTGTACCAAAAGAGGTTTTTTGGAGCGAGTAAACTCGCTAAATATGTCGAAGAGATAATCTTATTTCATAGATATAGACAGTTAGATGACCTACCAGAAAGAATTGATGGACATATTATCATCACTCCTCTGAGGATTGATGATCGGATTATTGATACCTCGAAGGAGGAACAAATAAGAATTAACTTTGACCCAAACAAAATACGATTTAAGCCAGATTCAAGACAGCAATATCTACAAGGTATAGTAGAACCTTCAAGATACGGCATCGAATGGAATGCATGGAATAATAATATCGAAGCTCATAGAAACGGGCTTGTGCATTTTGTGAAAGTTTATGGATCTTTTCATGAAGGTGCAAGCACAAAAGTAATTGAGGCGGAAACATTAACATTTGATTTATTACAAACGATTCAATTCGCTGAGAAGATTTATTCGATATATGATTTTATGGGCAAAGTAAGAATAATACTCCAAGTTATAAATCCCCTCAATTCTAAAATCGATAGGGGAGGACATTTTCCTCCACATTATGAGAGGGCTCCGAAATGCGATGCCGACGAGATATACATCGAAAGAGAGTGGGACTCATGGAGATTAACAGAGGATTATTTAGAAATTGGAAAAAATATAATGGATGAATTCAGTAATTATTATGGATTATGGAAAGCTGGTATGTTTGATACTGATGGTGAGTTTATTTTGAAATGATATGCTTGCAAAAAGTAGGCAGAAGACGAAAATGGTTGATTTAGAAAAGATGCGTGTAAGAGATTAAAGTGGTGGAAGATGAATAAAACGACAATACTGGAAAGATTGGATTAACACTCATAAAAGAGGAGAGAAAACTAAAATGCAAGCCACAACAACAGAAGTAGAATTAACACTTGACCCTCTGGAAAACAACCACGGGGGGGCTTAAGCAAATGCAAAGATATCGGATTTCGGTAGTGATCGAGAAGGACGTAGATGGCTATTTTGCCTTCTGCCCCGAGCTTCAGGGATGCTATACGCAAGGTGATAACTACGAAGAGGTTTTAGAGAACATCAGGGACGCTATTCGCATTCATATTGAAGATAGGAGGGGAGATAAAGAAGACTCTGGAAGTAACCGTATGAAAGGAAAGCTCCCCCGGATAACTGCTGGCAAAGTAACCAAGGTTCTGGAGATAATAGCATCATGATGAATAAAACCCTAAAAGACATCAAACCGATTCTCGACGAGGCGAAAGAGAGACTTCAGAGAATCTACGGAGAACGATTGAAAGGGCTAATCTTATACGGTTCGTATGCGCGAGGAGATGCCACAGAAGGATCGGATATTGATCTTATTCTTCTTTTAGAAGACATGAACAATCCAATTTCCGAATTGGAAAAGTTCTCTGGAGAGATTCATCAGTTAGACTTCTTATATGATACCATGATCTCCATAATCCCTATTGAGGAAGGTCAATACAGGACAAGGAGACTACCCATCATTCTTAATGCAAAAAGAGAGGGAATTTCAATATGAACACAGATAAAGATATCGCAGAACTCATGGAAAAGGCGAAAGAGAGTCTTGATGCTGCGAGGAGTCTATTCGAGAATGGTTTTTATGATTTTTCCGTTGGGCGGTCATATTATGCCATGTTTTATACTGCCGAGGCAGTACTGCTGACCAAAAATTTATCATTCTCAAAACATTCAGCAGTCATCGCCGCTTTTGGAAAGGAGTTTGTTAAACCAGCGATCCTACCTAAAAAACTACGAGAGTGTATGGTATCTGCCTTTGACATGCGACAATTAGGTGATTACGGCGTACCTGGATCTGTAAGTGAGGCGCGGGCGCAATCACTGATAGAGGAAACAAAAGAATTTATAGAGACCATTGAAGGACATCTAATAGGGGGTGGGTACATCTCATCTTAGATTCAGATATATCAGAACGACAACCCAGCGGATCTCCAAGCCTAATGTATCGCCACGCCAACCAAAACATCAGAACAAAACTTAAACGTGCCTAACAGAGAGGGTCGATCCATGCAGGCGACTATCTAAAGCACTTGACGCACGAGAGTATAACATCCCCTGTTGTTGTGTGCTGGAGTGCTATCCTTGTGGCATCATCAATATTTTTTGCTGTGTACGCACTCCCACGTTTGAGTCCAGCACCTTCAAATTCAGGTCCCACAAGCGCTACTCCGATGAGCCTGTGCTGCCATTTTTTTATTATTTTTTTGCTTGCCTCATGGTCAAGGCGCTCACAGACTTTCCCGTCCTCGCCGTGTATTAAGAATACGTTTCCGTGGGTGCATGCCTGCCGGATGAGCGTCTCAAGTTCTTCTGATCGCATGCCTGAGTTGGAATTATCTATAAATGTGCGTCCCTTTATGCTGTTAAATTGCATTCTTCCGGTGACTCCTTTAAAGTTTAACAGCGGCGATTGTATTTCATCTGGAGTCATCAGGTGGAGTGCTGCTGCTACTGCCGCTTCTATTCCAGTTTTGTATGCATCGGGATAAAGGAGTTTTGGCAGGTGCATTGTCCCTTTGTATTTGTTTAGTTTGTAGTAGAGTGTATTCTCTTTAATGTATACGTTGTCTTCTGCACTTCCAAAGGTGGTTTTTGCCTCTTTTTTCACCCGACTGCATGTGCTGCTGTTAATGATTGGATGTGTGCGTTCTCCAATGAGTGTTTTTATTTTGGCACTACCCGCAGGTTTTGTTGCTTCTGCTATACGGTAGTCATCTTCAAGAGTGGTTAGTATTCCAAAGTCTGCCTGTGTTGTTCCACCAAGCGATATTTCAAAAACATAGATTTCTGGATGCAGGTTTTCTGTGAGTTTTATTGCTTGTAGTACGTTTCCTGATGCTGTACTTAGCTCAGCTATTTTCTTGTTGTTAAACATCAAGCCAGCGCTTGTGTTTGTTGTAACATTATATTTTTCCTGCAGGATGTGCGAGAGCGTAAGAGCTGTTGTAGTTTTTGAGCGGGTGCCTGTAATTTCAAATATGATGGCGTTAATGTTTTTTTCTTTTATTAGTTGTCCGACAGCTTCGTGGTGTGTGAGATATTTTTGTGCGTGTATATTTTTAAAATATCTTGGAGGCAGGTGTACTGATGTAACTGCAAGATCGAATGCTCCCTCTACATCCCGTGTTAAGGTGTACGTTTCAGTTTGCTCTGTTGTTGTGGTGTGGTATACGTCTATTGCTGTTACGTCATGCCCTGCTAAGGCATAGCGCTCTGCTATTATGCAGCCTGCGTGTGTTGTGTCCAGTACAGCTATTTTCATATTTCTAATAAATCATCTAAAGGAATCCATCTTCTCCATCCACGATCTTGTACTGTTCCAGCATAAATATCCAGTAGTCTACAACACCTATCAGATGCCGGAAAAGTACCGTCACAGCTCTCACCTTCTCTACCGATGACTTTTAACCTCTCTACAGTTTTTTGGTTTCAGTTCGATTATCACAGCTTCCGTATCTATCACTAATCATTCTGGTTTTTATGGTTAATGTAGTTTCCTTTCCAACTCCATGAGGCTGTCAAATTACCCCATGAATTTCGTGTTTCTAATTTGATGGCTATCTGTTCTATTGAGGCTTCTTTGCTTTTGTCTCCTGATTACTTACGTAACTGAGAGTTGCTTACAGGGTAAGTAACACCGAGAAGATGTGTTTTCGAGCAAACCTGAAATTTTTATCCGGTCTTTATGATTGTATGAGTCTAATTTAGTCAAAAAGTTGATAGCTGTGGCTATCTTGTTTTTCCGGTCTTGCTTTGCTTTGGTTTTAGGTTAAATGTAGTTTTCGAATGAGTTTACAGGTTTAATGTGGTTTTGCAGGTTGGTTAGTAATAGTAACTGGTATGTTACGAGGTTAATCTTTGAGTAGAGTTCTCGGCTTTCTTTTCTTACCCTGCGGACGTCAAATTTCATTGTATTCTTTATGTGTCCGTGTATCCTCTCGCATTCACTCCTGAGTTTGCATGAGTCCGGAAACGTTTTGTCTTTTAGGTTATGGTTTCGTAGATACATGCCTACCTGCTCCTGTCTTCCGTTTTTATAGAGAAATTTTAACTTTTTATTGATTTTCATGTATTTTGATCCGCTGATCATCCACATCTTATTTGTCCAGTGGTTGATTCTTCCTAACTCGCCAACTTTTGCTGATTACAGCGTCTACCGGCAGAGAAATCAAGGGCTTGGCTTTTAACTTGTACCAGATAGCAGCATGATTCAAAAAAGAATCGTAAGCACTATCAAGTCGATATTCATCGATTTCAGCCTTCATTCGTAAAAGAACATCTATATGCGAGGTTAACCGGGGAGAATCACCAGCAAGTCCATTTGTATAGGTCATAAAGACAGGATATGTACCAATCATCGTGATATGAGCCTTATCCATCTTACACCTATAATGCGGATTGAAATCGCTATGTTGATCATATCTTGAGGCTTCAAGAGGGGTTGAATCCAATTTAGCATCCTTTGAATCGGCAAGTTTGATAATCTTTTCACCAACCATCTCCATAATTTTATCAACACCCTTGACACCCAGACGATACTTCACAAAGTGATGAAGCGTACCACCTGATG
>CAJHIR010000027.1 GCA_905067535.1 Candidatus Argoarchaeum ethanivorans | reverse complement strand
CTTTCTGAAAAATCTTTTACATAAGGAATCTCTGGGGTATACGATGTGATAACGATAATGTCGTAAGAATCCAGGTTATTCAGGTTGTTGTTCCATATACTTTCGATTTTAACCGTGCAATCTATCTTATCCCTCAAATATGTTCCAAGGTATATTAAGGAAAGTGAAGAATACGTTTCATAATATTCAGATGGATTTATTAATAAAACTTTTTTCATTTTGAGAAAAACGATTGCGCTCTATAATACATCTAATATTCTCTCGAATAATGCTTCTGGAGGAATATCTTTCTTTGTGGATCTAATGATCTTCTGGAGGTTGTCTGACTGGGCAGTATTTATTCCAGGCATAGTTTCACTAATTAACATATCAGTTTCAATTGTTTGAAATTCGTAAGAGTTCTCTCGTACATGTTCAATGACTTCTGTTAATAAGGCACGCACGTTCTCTGCCTTGTCCAGCCCGAATTCATCTACTTCATCTAATATATCAAATATCTCGATTTCCATGTTAATCACAACTTTTTATATACTTGATTGCTTCACAACTTGATTGCTAACGCAATCAAGAGTTCTCAGTTGCCTTCTGCACAACAAAGTTGTGCAGTGCTCGATCAATGGGGCTCACAGTTATTATCCTTTGATGTTTGCGACAGCATTCACATCATCAGTCACTATGTTACTACCATATTTAAGCATTTCATAATTACTGTACTACTGTACTGTAAAATGTACGGAGTTGTGTACATGCCGAAAAGGGTAAATAGTATGGTGTAAATAGAGCGACCTCTCTTACTTATTTATATCATTAATGGTGAAAAAATGACAACTGTATATGACGTGCCAGCAGAGAAGTTGATTAATAGAGTCTCGCAGAAATTAAAAGAAATGGATGAGATTGGATTGCCTGCATGGGCAGCATTCGTAAAAACCGGAGTAAATAGGGGCTTACCTCCTGACAACCCACTGTGGTGGCATACAAGATGTGCATCCATACTCAGGCGAATATACCTGAAGGGGCCTGTTGGAAGCTCAAGACTTAGAACTGCTTATGCTGGAAAAAAAGAACAACGGATCAAAACCACATCATTCTGAAAAAGGGAGCGGTTCAGTACTACGAGAAGCCCTTAAACAATTGGAAAAGGCAGGATTTATTAAATCTTCAAAAGATGGACGTCTTATTTCTCCAAAAGGGCAATCTTTCCTCGACAATACGTCCTTTGAAGTAAAGACAGAACTTGTTAAAGAACTGCCTGCCCTTAAAAAATACTGAATATAAAAAAACAGGTGTTATAATATGACTGACGAACTTGAGGCGATTCGCCAACAGCGATTACAGGAAATGCAGGCACAGCAAGCAATGTCTGCACAGCAGGAACAGACGGCTGTAAAAATGGATGCAAGGAAACAGGAGGCTATGCGTCAAACCCTGACTCCTGAAGCAAGAGAACGATTGAACACATTAAAGATGACAAAACCAGAGCTTGTGGAACAAATAGAATTACAGCTTATACAGCTTGCACAAAGTGGCAAGATAAAAAACAAGATTGATGATGCACAGCTTAAAAAACTGTTAAATCAAATGATGCCAGTAAAAAGAGATATGCGCATCACGCGCAGATAATGAAAGGTGTGAATAACGATGAGCTTGAAGACAAAAGGAAAGAAGAAACGATTGGCTAAAGCCCACAATCAAAATCAGCGAGTTCCTTCATGGGCAATTATCAGAACAAACCGTAAAGTAACGACTCACCCCAAGCGCAGGAACTGGAGACGTAACAGTCTTGATGAGTAAAACAGGAGTAAATAAAACATGGCTGAACTAGAACGAATATACACAATACCACTTAGAAATGTAAAAAAAGCACCGCGATGGAAACGTGCAAAGAGGGCTACCATGGAAGTGCGCTGCTATCTTGAAAAGCACATGAAAACAGAAGCAAGCAGCATAAAAATTGATAAAACCATAAACGAGAAACTGTGGGAGAGAGGCAGTTCCAAACCACCATCAAAAATACGAGTTCGAGCAGTCAAATTGGGAGATGGTGTCGTTGAAACTGAACTTTCAACATAATTACAGGGATGGCAAAAAATCCAAAGGATTATTATTACTGGCGCGCCAAAAAGGAAGGCTATCGCAGTCGTGCAGCGTATAAACTCCAGCAGTTGAATGAGCGGTATAATATTATCAAACGTGCCGATACTGTAGTAGATCTTGGTGCTTCACCGGGTGGCTGGTTGCAGGTTGCAGCAAAGCTTTCTGGATCCGTAGTTATCGGGGTTGATCTACTTGATATTCAGCCTATCCCAGGGGTGGTATCGTTCCGGGGAGACATTCGACAGCAGCGAACAATTGAGAAGATCAAGCAACTTACTAACGATTGCGTTGACGTAGTACTGTGTGATGCTTCACCAAACCTCTCTGGGAATTGGAACTACGACCATGCACGTTCAATAGACCTATGTGATTCAGCTCTTAAGTGTGCAAAGCAGATCCTTAAACCTGGTGGAAATTTTGTGGTGAAAGCGTTCCAGGGTGATATGTTTTTGAGATTCCTTAATAAGGTTAGGAGGACTTTTGGCACGGTTAAGGCGTATTCGCCACAGGCTTCAAGAAAGGAAAGTGCTGAAGTGTATATTGTCGGAAAAAACATCATCCAGGAATCAAACTTACCTCCATGACTGCCATACAATGTCATCAACCAGTAGTAGCAACAGGTCGAGGCGTATCCAGAGGAGTACCCGTTCCTCAGGTACTTCTTCTAATCTTTGAGATCCTTGAGGAGAATGATGGGTCTTTGTGTACCATCGCGTTGCAGTGACCAGAACCCCGGAGATTTTTTGATATTTCGAAATAAGGTCTTGGAAAATTATCTCGGAAATTTTGATGCCAGCAGAGTAAAAAAGAGTCAAAAACTCCACTCAAAGATTAAACTCGTTATGTAGCAGTTGCTGCTACTGGAGACTTGCAGTATCAGCAAACCACAAGGTTTTATAACTTTTAGCTATAAAGAGAGTTGTATGATTGAGCGAAGCCACATTACTAAATGTCTGGATAATTATGATTATGAAAAGATAAAAATTGGTGTATTAGCATCCCACTCTGCTATTGATGTGTGTGATGGTGCGATAGAAGAGGGTTTTCACACGGTTGCTGTGTGTCAAAAAGGACGTGATAAAACTTATTCAAAATATTTCAAATCAAAACGCAGTAATGATGGAACAGTTACCCGTGGTGTGGTGGACGAGGCTATCGTCTATGAGAAATTTAATGAAATATTAAAACCGGTGAACCAGCAGGCTTTGCTGGATGACAATGTATTGTTTGTGCCGAATCGTTCATTTACTTCATACTGTGGAATCGATGCAGTTGAAAACCAGTTTCATGTGCCTCTTGTCGGCAGCAGGAATCTGCTCAGAAGCGAGGAAAGAGGAGATGAACGCGACTACTACTGGCTGCTCGATAAAGCAGGGCTCCCATACCCGGAAAAACTGGATGGTCCTGAAGAAATTGACGAACTGTGCATTATTAAACTACCTCACGCAGTAAAAAAACTCGAACGCGGATTCTTTACAGCAGCAAGCTACCAGGAATACATCGACAAATCAGAATTATTATCCAGGCAAGGAGTCATCACAGAGGAAGCGCTTGAGCACGCCAGAATCGAGCGATATGTAATAGGCCCAGTATTCAACCTTGATTTTTTTTATTCGCCTCTCGAAGAAGAAAGATCACCAATCGAATTGCTTGGAATCGACTGGCGTTTTGAGACAAGCCTCGATGGGCATGTTCGCCTACCTGCACCACAGCAGATAAGCCTGTCACAAAGCCAGATAGCACCAGAGTATACTGTGTGTGGACACAACACAGCTACACTACGGGAATCACTGCTTGATGAAGCTTTTCGATTAGCTGAAGACTATGTGAAGGCTGCCAAAAGATACTATGACCCAGGGATTATAGGACCATTCTGCCTTCAAACATGTGTGGACAAGGACCTAAACTTCTACATCTATGATGTTGCACCACGTATTGGTGGCGGCACGAACGTGCATGTGTCAGTTGGACACCCTTATGGCAACACACTCTGGAGAAAACCGATGAGTACTGGCAGACGAATTGCCTTAGAAATACGAAGTGCCATAGACAGCGATCAGCTTGAAAAAATAGTCACATAGAAGCGGATGTATTTGTATAAAGCATCAACATATTGAGCACTGAAGAACACTTCAACAGCCTCACCATACAAATCCTTATAAGCCGTAAACACCATTTTTAATCTGGTGATATTATGGAACAATATTTGATACCATTAGTAATTATAGTAGTGCTCGTGTTTGCAAGTACTGTAAAGATCGTGCAGGAGTACGAGCGCGGCGTGATATTCCGTCTTGGGAGACTGGTCGGTGCAAGAGGACCAGGACTCTTCTTCGTAATCCCGATACTCGAGACGATGAAGAAGATCGATCTCAGGACGATCGTGCTTGATATCCCGCCGCAGGAGGTCATCACAAAGGATAACGTGACCGCACGGGTGAATGCTGTTGTGTATTACCGGGTGATGGACCCAAGCAAAGCAGTGGTGCAGGTTGAGCACTATCCGACTGCGACCGCGCAGATGGCGCTCACGACGCTTCGGGGTGTGATCGGGCAGGTGGAACTTGATGAGGTTCTTTCCGAGCGGGATAAGATCAACAAGCGGCTGCAGGAGATCATCGATGAGTCGACTGATCCATGGGGGATCAAGGTTTCAGCAGTTGAAATCAAGGATGTCGAACTGCCAGAGGCGATGCAGCGTGCGATGGCTTCACAGGCAGAGGCAGAGAGGAACAGGCGTGCACGGATCATCAACGCAGAAGGAGAGATGCAGGCATCAATCAAACTTGCGGATGCTGCAAAGGTGCTGAACGAACAACCGGGAGCACTTTACATCCGGACGCTCCAGACGATCAAGGATGCGACTGAGGAGAAGGCAACGACGGTTGTGATTCCGCTGCCGATAGAGATGATGGGTGCACTCGGATTCAATAAAGAGAATAAGTAAAGAGAGATGGATAGAAAGAATGGGATTGCGATGAAACGTATCCCAATCCTTCTAACGCTCTTGCTGCTAACCTTGTCCATCCCATCATGCAGCGCTTCAGAGCCAGTGATCTATGTGATCGAGATAGACGACATGATTACAGCAGGTACTGAGATGGAGATCACCCGCGGCATCGAACACGCATCCGGGATGAACGCTGCTGCTGTGTTGATCGAAATAAACACCCCAGGTGGGCTTGTTGACTCGATGGATAGAATCGTATCAGAGATCGAACGTTCGGAGGTTCCTGTGATCACGTTTGTGCCAGAGGGAGCGCGTGCGTTCTCTGCAGGCGCATTCATCCTTTTATCAGGGCATATCGCTGCAATGGCGCCAGGCACGGCAACAGGAGCGGCAACACCGATTGGAATAACGCCAATAGGCAGAACATCGGTCGAGAACAAGACAGTCAACGCGTATGCAGCCAGGATGCGTGGAATCGCTGAGAACCGGAACCGATCTGCAGAGGTCGCTGAGAAGTTCGTGACAGAGGGGTTATCACTGACTGCCTGGGAAGCGCTGGAACATGGCGTGATCGATGTGGTAGCGTCTGATAGGTGCGATCTTGTCAGCGCTGTTGATAACAGAACCGTGAACGTGAGCGAAGAATCAGTGACACTCCACACGTTGGGTGCAGTCATAATCACGCAGGAACCAGGGTTTGCATCATCAATCGTCGCTCTACTGAGCAACCCGCAGGTTGCGTTTGTACTCTTCTTAATTGGGCTCTATGGGATCATCTACGGTCTTAAAGCTCCCGGGACGTACGTTCCTGAGATGGTCGGCGCGATAGCGCTGATACTTGCGCTGTACGGCATGGGAATGTTTTCAGTCAGCACATTTGGTGTGCTATTGATCGTAGCCGGAATTATACTGCTCATAGCTGAGGTTTTAACACCAACATTCGGGATACTGACGGTTGGCGGCGCGATCTGCCTGATTCTTGGAGCTATCATGTTTCCACAGGAGCCGTTCATGCCTTCCGAATGGATCAGCGACTTCATACACACAGTCTTCGCAATTGCAATCCTCTCTGTCGTGGTTGTTGTAGCTGGTCTCGGTTTTGTTATGAAGACGAGGCTTACGAAACCAACAACCGGCGTGGAGGAACTGATCGGAGAAGTTGTCAAAGCAGAGACCGATATCGATCCGGAGGGGACCGTGCGCATTCACGGCGAGATATGGAAGGCGTCTGCGGCAGATCCTGTACTGAGAGGCGAGGACGTGGTAATCATGGATGTGGACGGGCTCACGCTGGTTGTTGAGAAAATAAAACGATGAGTGTATTTTATTTTAGGGCGGCTTGGTACAAACAGATGGTGATTTGAAAAAAATAGTCAGATGGGCACTATCTCAAAAACCAGTGATTTGCTCTTTAAATCCTGATATTTAGAATTTTGCAGCTTTGAGGATTACATCTTAATCTATGAATGCATTATTAAAGCTTCGCCGTACCTGCTCACAGTATTCCTCAACTGCTTTATCCCCTTCATTACTCATTTTATCTGCCCACTTTTCAAGGTCTGCACTGTCACTTTCCATTACATAGCTCTTTACTGCATCTATCGAGCGTTTAGTTTCAAGAGGAGCAAGCACATCCCCGGCTTTCTTATTGTATGCTATTATCTTTTGAAGGAGCCTTCTGTGGTGTTTATAAATATTAATCTCCTCTCCAAACACATCATTAAATATATCTTCTATGTATTTTTCATACCACTTTCTATGAAACCTGCAGAATCCAAGGTTTTCCGGAACAATCTCCCATACACCGCGATTCGCCGACTTCTTTCCAAGTTCTTCAGGTGACTGGGGGGTATCTGAATAATCTGTGTGAAATTTGCCTGGTATGACACCTGGTATGATGATTGCACCAAGCACCCGATATCTAATCTGGGCGATACAACCATCGCCTTCCCCGAGTGGGACATAATGTGCAAAATCACTAAATTTCCTTTTTCCTTTATTGCCATACACATCTTCAAAATACTTGCATGCGTAACGTATCCCTTTACCAAGTGTTCGTGCGAACTCTGTGCGCCCATAAGCAACATCATTGATCAGTTTCATACAAAAATCCGAATTGAGTGCTGAATCCTGCAGCTTAAATGTGTCCGGATCAAAATTAATCGGTAAGTCTATAGTAACATCTTCCCTGTTCAACAAGCCTGCCTGCATCCATCCAAGCACCGCTGATGTCATATTACCAAATTCGATTGAATCAAAACCACACACGTCTGCTCTTTGCAGCAGTTTTTTTATCTCCTCGATACGAAAGATGCCAGAGTTTGGACCAAGCGAATTGGATGATTCATAATCCATCTTGGATCCTTCATAGACTTTCTTGCATGGTGTGGGACAACTGGGTTCGCCACAGGTACGATTGACAACTTTTTCCTCGAACGGCTTCAAAAAATTATCTTCTAATAATTCATAAAGATGCGCTCTTTTTTCAGATGGTATCGTATAATCAAAGTCAAACATAGGCAATTTCTTACCTGCTGATGCATAATTCGATGCAAGTGTCCCCCTTTTGTATTTTTTTGTTGCATCCTTTGATACGTTGAGCATCGATTCCCCGGAGAGCTTTTGAAACATCTTATTTACTACAGTTCGGTCATTCAAGTCAACCGGGAACTCCCTGTCCTGGTTTCCTCCATAAACAATACCAACAACTTTATGATCCTGGGCAAGTAGAGAACCCATTCCACCACGACCTGCCCAGCAATCAGCATTGGGTACAAACTTACCTTTTTTTATTAGAGTTGAAACAAGAGCGCCCATCCTCGTGTTCAATGATGCTGGTCCAGCGACAAGCATCCTCATGTCGATGTATTCCCCACCAACTTTAAAAGCATCTCTGTACTGCTCAAGCAAATGGGATTCAAGACTATAAAGTCCATCATCAAGATGTATATCTCTTAATACATCTTTCTGAATAGTGTAAAATTCTACATCCAATTTCCCGTCAATATTTTTTATGACTGGCACCATATAGTCATCTGCATTTGCTTTTCCCTCAATCTTTACAAAATCTATACCTGTTTTTGAGAATAAGTATCCAGCACCGCCAACGGAGGTAATATGAAATCCTCCGGTCAACGGGGAATTTCCTGCAATAGTTATCCTGTTTACCCCGGGAAGTCTGCTGCCAGCAAATGGACCTACTCCAATTACCACACAACCAGGATTTAGCGGATCAAGTACGCTGAGAGCATAATCCACCACTCCTATAACATCAGCATCATCAATAGTATCTACTGTATATGTACGTTTTTCTGCATCAATACTAAGCAACGTTTTTTTCATCAATAATCACCAAAATTCCATGCACTGAATTAAAAAATTTTAAACACAGGAATTGCCTTGATGACATCAAATTAACCTGCATCGTATATATTATTTGTTAATTCACAAGGGATAGTTGAGTTCGAAATGCGCGGAAAAATGAGCAAAGAAAAATTTGAGTGAGAATCTAAAGAACACTGGTTGAAAAGCTAATATGGCGACGTCACCTTTTATATAAAAACCCAACCACATGTTTTATAAATCTCGAAATAGTAGGGAAAGCAATGCAGGATTCAAATGTCATGTTCAGCACGTTTATAGAAACACTTAGAGAAGATGGTGAATTGTTTGAAATCACAACTCCCGCGTCCCCGAAGTACGAGCTAACTCAGCTATCAAATAAGCATAAAGGAGCGATGTTGTTCCACAATGTGAATGGCTGGAAGGTGGCAGTAAACATTCTTGGTACGCGAGAACTGCTTGCAAAGGCACTTGATATTCCAAAAGAGGAGATAGTCCATACACTTTCGACAATAGAGCCTGATGGAACTGTGAGAATAATCGATAAACCAAGAGAAGAAATGATCGAGGAAACAGACATGAGCAAGCTTCCAATCCTCACGCACTATGAAAATGACGGCGGGGCCTATATCACATCAGGTATTGTAATAAGTGAATATGATGGTGTGGAGAATGCATCAATTCATCGGTTAATGGTCATCGATGGAAAAAAAGTTGCAGCACGGCTCGTGGAAGGGCGGCACACTGATAACTTGTACCAGAGAGCAAAGAAGGACAATAAGCAACTTCCAGTTGCTGTAGCCATTGGTGTTGATCCGGTAATACTCTATGCCGCTTGCACAAGGGTTCCCGAGGGGCGGGAATTTCATTATGCGTCAGCCATAAAAGGCGAAGCTGTTGAGTTGTTCCGGTGTGAAAACGGTATCAAAGTGCCGCCTTGTGAAATCCTTCTTGAAGGTTATATTGACAAAGAGCTTCACAACGAGGGTGGCTTTGTAGATATTACAGGCACTTACGACAACACACGACTGCAGCCAGTTATACACATCACAAAAATACTCCATCGCAAGAACCCAATATATCACGCGATACTCCCTTCAAGCGGAGAACATAAAATCCTCATGGGCATACCTTATGAACCTCTCATATACAAAGAGGCACAAAAATATGCAAGGGTGAAGAATGTAATACTAAGCGATGGCGGATGCTGCTATCTGCATGCTCTAATCCAGATATCAAAAAGACACGAACACGAACCAGAAGCAGTAATTCAAGCAGCATTCAAAGCACACCGAAGCCTGAAGCATGTGGTTGTAGTAGACGATGATATTGACATCTTTAGTCCATTAGATGTAGAGTATGCCATTGCCACACGGGTGCAGGCAGACAAAGACCTTCATATTTACCCAAACCAGCGTGGAAGCAGTCTCGACCCAAGCAGGAAAACAGATGGCACAACAACCAAGATAGGAATTGATGCAACCTGTGAGCTTGCAAGAAAAAATGAATACCAGCGCATAACAGCTTGATTGCTTGCGGGGGTCGAGAGTTATTTTCTGCACAACGAAGTTGTACAGTTCTGCAGAATCATAAGAGCATCAAGTGATGAAACTCTGCCGTCGCCACTAACATCAGCAATAGCGAGGGTTTCAGGATCGCAGGGGCGGCTGCCGACTGCGATTTCGAGCACGATTGCAGCATCTGTTGAAGTGATTTCGCTGTCGCTGTTGAGGTCGCCACGCATTGCACACAGACGGATTGGTGCGTTTGTTAGTATCTTTGTTGCATCGCTGAAGAGAACGCCACCACCTCCAGAATACTGGGTGACGTTCACAAGGCTCACCTCGAAGGCAGAATCGTCAGACCTGTTTATGTTGTGCAATGTACCGGTTATGATCGTGTCACCTGAACAAGACATCGAAAAACTCTCGTTGATCGCTACAATCTCCTGATCAACCATTGTGCCATTTTTAGCCAATTCCAAACATACCTCGTTACCATACACCTCCCTACATACAAGCACATACCAGCCTTCAAGATGCCATATCCTAACTTTATTATCAGTTTCCTTAAAACTCGTGGTCCAGATATCCGAATCGTCATTTTCTATAGCATACGCAACTTTCAATTGGTACGGTGATTGTGAGAAAACCGGGGATAATTCATCTAATGGATTGTTTGTTAATCGTGTTTTTCCGGTTCCATCGGTATTCATCGCAAAGAGATTATAATCATCACCTCCGCAAGACCGTTGTGTATAGACAATCCCCCCGATCGGACTCCATGCTGGCATGCATTCATCCACTGCTGAAGATGTCAGTTGCTGCTTATTCGATCCATTAAGATCCATCGACCACAGATCACGGCTGCCAGATTCGTCAGATACGTACACGGTCTTCGAGTCTACGGCTACTGGATGAGTTTCATTTGAAGGAGAGTTTGTCAATTGCATCAATCCGGTGCCATCCATATTCATCATCCAGATGTCAAAGTTTCCTGATCGGTTGGATGCAAATACGATCTTTGGTGCACAAGAGTAACCGCCACCACCAGCTCCACCACCGCCACCAGGTGGATAATAGGAGTTCACATAAAACACCCATGTCATGGAGTCGTTGATCCCGTGAGTGCTGTTAGCACAGACGGTTGCGTTATGCGTACCGTTTAAAAGTGGTTCGGTTGGCGTATAACTGATGTATGAGTCTGCAATCGTTGCATTTGATGTTACATTTACCCCATCAACAGAGATTGTAACCGTTGCGATACTTCCATAAGAACACGAGATATTCGCGCTGATGGTCGGTGTGCTGTTGGACACACAGGTAGGTTTTTGGTTGGTGATATATGCAATTGTGAAAAACCTATAACCATAACCAACAGTGTACAAATCACTCTCCACACGAACTGTAAAATTGTGGTCTCCACAGTCCAGCGGTTCAATTGGGCTATAACTCACATTAGAATCTGTAATGTTTGCGTTTGAGGTTACATCGATTCCGTCCACTGACAGATTCACTGCAGATATGTTGCCATAAGAGCACGAGAAATTGGAACTGACAGCTGGCATGTTGTTGTCGATGGTTCCGGATGGCTGCATACCAGAAATCTGCGGTAGCGGGACACAGACAAGCGCAGGGTCAATATTATAGCCGCTATCAGTCAGTTTGCTTTCATTTGTGCCGTCCGCGTCAATAATCCAGATATCGCTACCAACAGATTGAGAAATGTATACAATTCTATCTATGATTGACCCATTTTCCCATGTAGACCAACTGAACGATGGAAACTCGTCTGCCGAATCATTCGTGATCCGGGTTTTGTTTGTGCCATCCGCATCCACTCTCAAGATATCAAAGTTGCCGGATTCGTTCGAGGCATAGAACAATCCGGTTCCATCCTCACTCCAAACCGGAGCGCATTCCCATGCCGTGCTGTTCACGAGAGGGGTTGTTTCAAGAGTGGTAATTTTACCTGCTGCCGATATGCCGGTAAGTAGTACCAGCACTGCCAAAAATCCAATTAAAATTATATTCATCCGCGTACGCCGCTTATTATGGCTTACAGTGCTATTGCATTCCATAATGTTCACCAGAGTGGTACGTGTTTCTGATCACATATAAGTCCTTCCCGTTATGTTTATTCACTTGTTTGACATTTGTTATCTTACAGGTGTTAATTTAAGCAAGGCGCATCCAATGCTTATAACTGCCAG